>CAXTDP010000146.1:0-10115 GCA_964242295.1 uncultured Acetobacteraceae bacterium
CTACTTCTGGGACTACTTCCTGGGCTTCAAGGTGGACAAGCCGGCGGTGAACGACCCGGTGCTGCGCCGGGCCATGGTGATGGCGGTGAACCGGGAGGCCATCGCCAAGGCCGTCTGGTTCGGTGCCGCAACCCCGTCCGACAGCTACCTGAACCCGGCGGTGCTGGACTTCGACCCCAAGAGCCGGGAGGAGTTCCCCGCCTTCGACCCGGCGGGCGCCCGCAAGCTGCTCGACGGCGCTGGCTGGGCGCCCGGCCCGGACGGCGTGCGCGCGAAGAACGGGGAGCGCGCCTCGTTCACCCTGTACGGCATCAGCGACACCCTGAACAACCGCGCGGTGGAGGCGATCCAGGCCGACCTGAAACGCATCGGCGTGGAGATGCGGGTGCAGATGTGGGACGCCACCGTTGCCTGGGGCAAGCTGGCGACGCAGGAGTTCGGCGCCTTCATCATGTCCTACCCGTATGTGTCCGCCAGCGAGGCGCTGAACCTGTATTTCCCCTCGACCAGCGCGCCGACGCCGAACCGGATGAACTGGAAGAACGAGCAGACCGACGCCTGGCTCAAGCTGGCCCGGACCGCCACGGACGAGGGCGTGAAGCGCGACGCCCTGGCCAGCGTGCAGCAGCAACTGACCGAGGCCAGCGTGTGGATACCGCTAGTGCGCGAGCAGCTTTGGGTCGTTTCGGGCCGGCGGGCGCATGGGGTCCGGGCACATGGCATCTACGGCATGGGCATCTACAAGGGGCTGGACATCACCCTGACGCCATAGGAGCGCCCGATGCCGACGACGCTGATCCGCAACGCCGAAGTCGTCATTGCCTGGGACGGCGCCGGGCACGTTTACCTAGGCGGCGCGGACGTGGCCTGGACGGACGGCGCGCTGACACATGTCGGCCCGGACTACGCCGGTCCGGTGGACGCGGAGGTGGACGGGCGCGGGCTGATGGTGATGCCCGGCTTGGTGGACGTGCACAGCCACCCTTCGTCGGAGCCGATGCTCAAGGGGCTGACGGACGAGGTGGGCACGCCGGGCCTCTACAACTCGTCGCTGTACGAGTACCTGCCGATCTTCCGCCCGCCGGCGGAGGCGGTGGCGGACTGCGCCCGGGTGGCATACAGCGAGTTGCTGCTGTCGGGCGTCACCACCGTGGTGGACCTGTCCGTGCCCTACGACGCCTGGCTGGACGTGGCCGGGGACAGCGGGCTGCGCGTGGTGATGGGGCCGATGTTCCGCAGCGCCCGCTGGTTCACCGCCAACGGCCATGTCGTGGACTACGAATGGGACGTGCCGGCCGGGGAGCGCGCGATGGTGGACGCGCTGCGCCTGCTGGACCGTGCGGCGCAGCACCCGTCGGGGCGGCTGACCGGCATGGTGGTCCCTGCCCAGATTGACACCTGCACGCCCGAGCTGCTGCGCGACAGCCATGCGGAGGCGGCCCGGCGTGGCCTGGCGTGGCAGACCCACGCCGCGCAGTCTGTCAGCGAGTTCCACGAGATCACCCGCCGCCACGGCTTCACGCCCATCGGCTGGCTGCACCATCTGGGCGTGCTGACCGACCGCTCGATCATCGGGCACTCGATCTTCCTGGACGACCATCCGTTCACGCCCTGGCACACCGACCAGGACCTGGCGCTGCTGGCAGCTGCCGGGACAGCGGTGGCGCACTGTCCCACCGTGTTCGCCCGGCGCGGCATCGCGCTGCGCGACATGGGGCGCTACCGCCGGGCCGGGGTGAAGGTGGGGATCGGCACCGACACGTTCCCGCACAACATGCTGGAGGAGATGCGGCTGGCGATGTATCTGGCCCGCACCCAGGCCGGCAACCCGCGCACGCTCACCGGCGGCGAGCTGTTCACCGCCGCTACGGCCGGAGGCGCGGCGATCCTGGGGCGCGACGACATCGGCCGTCTAGCGCCGGGCTGCCGGGCCGACCTGGTGCTCGTGGACCTGGCGCACCCGGCGATGCGGCCGGGCTATGATCCCTTGCGCTCCCTGCTGTATGCCGCCGCGGATCGGGCGGTGCGGGCGGTCTATGTGGACGGCGCCAAGGTGGTGGACAGCGGGTGGGTGCTGACGATGGACTACCCGGCCGCTGCCGCCGCGCTGCACGAGGCGCAGGCCCGCATGGTCCGGGACGTGCCGAGCCGCGACTGGGCGCGCCGGGACGTGGAGGGGGTTAGCCCGCGGATGTTTCCTCCTGGCTGAGCCACGGGACGAGCTGCCGGGTTGGCAGGCTGTTCCATCACGGCGCAACTTGTCCGGCAGAAGTCCAGGAGCCTCGTCGGGCAATGAGATCTGGACGGTCAGCTTGCGGTGCGGCGTTCCAGCACGATACGGTCCCGGCGGCACTGCATGAGCGGCTGTACCAATCGGCCGAACGCATCCATGCCGGTGATGAAGTCATCGAACGTCAGCATGATCCCTTTCACCCCGGGGATCGTCGCGACCTGGTCCAGCATCGCCGCCACATGGGCGTAGGACCCGACCAGCGTGCCCATGCTGAAGTTGATCGGCGAGGGCGAGCGCTGGATCGTCGCCGCCATCGAGGTGCTCGCGGTCGCGGTGTCCTCGGCGGCCTTGCCGAGCAGGTGCGCGAGCGCCTCCTGGTCGGCACCGGCATTGTAGCGGTCCCACTTCGCCATGGCGGCTTCGGCGGTCGCGTCCGCGATCACCATATAAAGGACATAGCTGCCCACGTCGCGCCCGGTCTGGCCCGCGTGCTGGAGCAGGCGTCCGGCCACGCCGGCGGCCTTCGTGGGCTCGTTTATCCCCTCGCCGAGCACGAAACTATAGTCGCAGTGTTGCGAGGCGAACGCCATGCCGCGGTCGCTCTGCCCGGCTGCGACCAGCTTGATCGGCGCCTTGGGGCGCGGGCTGAGGCGGCAGTCGTCCATGGTGAAGTAGGCGCCCTTGAAGTCCGAGCGCCCGTCTTCCCAGAGCTGGCGCATCACCTGCACGTATTCCGTGCTGTAGTCGTATCTCGTGCCGAAGTAGGCGTCGCCGGGCCAGAGTCCCATCTGGCTATACTCGATCTTGTGCCAGCCGGAGACGATGTTGACGCCGAACCGGCCGCCGGAGACATCGTCAATCGTGCTCGCCATCCGCGCGACGATCGCGGGCGGGATCGTCAGCACCGCGACCGAGGCGAACAGCCGGATGCGCGTTGTCACCGCGGCCAGGGCCGACATGAGCGTGAAGCTCTCAAGCCCATGGTCCCAGAACTCGGTCGGCCCGCCGAAGCCGTGCAGCTTGATCATCGAGAGCGCGAAATCGAGGCCGTAGGACTCGGCCCGCTGCACCACCTGCCGGTTCAGCTCGAAGCTCGGCATGTATTGCGGCGAGGCCGCGGAGATGATCCAGCCGTTGTTGTTGATCGGGATAAACACGCCGATATCCATGCCTCGGCCTCCGCGGGATGGTCCCTGGGGAGCGGAGCAAACGGCGTGCCATCGTCATCCCGGTTGCGCGCGGGGGCTGTGGCGGCCGGGGCTGTGACCGCCTGGCATCGCCGTCTCCCCAGGGTGGGACGCGATGCAGGATGAGCGTAGGCAGTTGGCCCGCCGTGCCGAAGGTGCCACGATCCACCTCATGCCCTTGCGTGCACCCAGCTATGACGGTCCCATCATCGACGCCCACCACCATCTCTGGGATCTGACCGCGGGGCGGCATCCCTGGCTGACAGGCGAAGCCGGGATCGCCGCGCTGGGCGACATCTCATACATGCGACGCGACTACCTGCCGGACGACTACGCGGCCGACATCAGCGGACAAGGCGTGGTGGCCTCGGTGCATGTCGAGGCGGTGTGGGACCGGACCCGCAGCCCGGTCGAGGAAACGGCGTGGCTTGCCGCCCTGCCCCGGCCACCCGGCATCGCCGCACGCATCGTCGCCGCGGCGCCGCTCATGGACCCGAACCTGCCCGGGCTGCTCGACGCCCATGCCGCCCATTCCATCGTTGCCGGCATCCGCGAAACCATCCGCTGGCATCCAAACCCTGCCAAGCGCTGGACGGCTCCGGGCATCGTCAACGAGCCTGCCTGGCGCGCCGGCCTGACGCGCCTGGCACGATACGGCTGGCTGCTGGAACTGCTGATGAACCCGCACCAGGCAACCGAGGTGGCGGCGCTGGCCCGCGACACGCCGGGCCAGGTGTTCGTGGTGAACCATTGCTGCACACCCAACGACCGTGATGCCGAGGGCATGGCCCGCTGGCGCCATGGCCTGACCGCGATGGGGCGGGAGCCCAACATCCTGATGAAGGTATCGAACTACGGCGCTTACTCGCCCGAGCGGACGTTCGAGGCCGACCGGGACACGCTGCGGACCTGCATAGATGCCTTTGGCCCGGCGCGATGCATGTTCGGCAGCGACTACCCCGTCGCGCGCCGCACCATGGCCTTTGCGGACCTCGTGCAGCGGTTCCGCGAGGTGGCCGCCGAATACACGGCCGCCGAGCAGCGCGACCTGTTCCACAATACGGCTTCGCGCACCTACGGCATCCGCAGATAGCGCGGGAACCCCTTGCCTTCATCGGACCTTGCGGCCTTTCCAGCCTTTTGTGGGGGCAAGCCATTCCTGACGGCAGACCTGCCGGGCCGCATGGCGCGGGGCGTGGGCATCACCCCAGCATCGAGAGCCTGACCCGGGACGGCTGGCGATGGCACGATAACTGCACAACACCCCCGGCCCGCTTCGAGGAACCACCCATGCGTCCATGGCTCATCGCCGCCCTGCTGTTCTCCACCGCACAGGTCTTCATCGGTCAGGCGCAGGCCGCAGGCACGCTGCGGTTCGGCCTGGACTTCGACCTCGAAACCTTTGATCCCGCCCGCAGCGGCTCCTACATCGAGCGGGTGGTCAACACTGCCATGTGCGACCAGCTGCTGGACGTGGACCCGCAACTGAACCTGGTGCCGCAACTGGCCACGAGCTGGGAATTGTCGGCGGACCAGTTGGCGTTGACGCTGCACCTGCGTGCCGGCGTCATCTTTCAGGACGGCGCGCCCTTCGATGCCGAGGCGGTGCGCGCCAACATCGAGCGCTACCGCACGGCACCTTACAGCGCCCGCAGGGTCGAGTTGAAGTCGCTGACTGGCGTGGACGTCGTGGACCCGCTGACGGTACGTATCCGCTTGTCCGAGCCGTTCGCGCCCTTGCTGGCGCTGCTGGCGAACCGTCCTGGCCTGATGCTGTCGCCGCGGATACTGGACCAGCCATCGGATGTGATCTCGGCCAACCCGGTTTGCGCCGGGCCGTTCACCTTGGTGGAGCGGGTGGCGCAGGACCACATCACGCTGCAGCGCTTCCCCGGCTATTGGAACGCGGCGAACATCCACCTCGACCGCGTCGAGTTCAAGATCATGACGGACTCGACGGTCCGGCTGGTGAACCTGCAATCGGGGCAGCTCGACATCGCCAACCGGCTGGCTGCGACCGACGTGTCCATGGTGCAGGCGGACAAAAGGCTGCGGGTCGTCTCCTCGCCTTCGATTGGGTTCGAGATGATCTCGTTCAATCTCGGCAACGGCCCGGCGTCCGACACCCCCTTCGGCAAGGACGTGCGCGTCCGCCAGGCCTTCGCCAAGTCCATAGACCTCGCGGTCATCAACCAGGTCGTGTTCGAAGGCCGCATGATCCCCAGCACCCAAACCGAGCCGCCGGGCAGCCGTTATTGGAACCCCGCCTTTCCCGTGGCCCCGCGCGACCTGGCCGGGGCGAAGGCGCTGCTCGGCCAGGCCGGGGTCCCGCACCCCAAGGTGGCGCTCAGCGTGGTGAACAACCCGACCGACGTGCAGGTCGGCGAGGTCATCCAGTCAATGGCGGCCGAAGCGGGGTTTGAGGTGACGGTGCGCAAGGGCGAGTCCGTGTCCCAGACGGCAGCGGCGGCGCGTGGCGATTACCAGGCCTATCAGGTGATCTGGAGCGGCCGGCCCGACCCCGACGGCAACCTGAGCCTGTGGATGCGTTGCGGCACCTCGCTGAACTGGACGGGCTGGTGCAGCAAGCCGATGGAGGCGGCACTGGACCGTGCTGCCGCCACCTCGGACCAGGCAGCCCGCATCAAGGCCTACCGCGAGGCGACCGAGATCTGGATGAAGGACATGCCCTACATGGGGCTATACCACTTCACCTGGTTCTGGGGCGTGACCGACAAGGTGCAGGGGTTCACCCCGCGGCCGGACGGACTGGTGCGCATGGCCGGCATCTCGATACAGCCTTGATGGTTGCGACGAGCATTGCACGACCGGGCGCAGCCGCCTTCAGGCTGCTTCGCAGCCTGTCCCTCCGGGGGATCGCTTCGCGATGGGTTGGCAGCGTGCGACCGGGTACGACAGGCGCAGCCACGCCGGCAACGCGGTCGGCAGATACAAACGCCTCATCGGCCCTAAGCTGCGCGCCCGGAGCCGGCCTGTCCGGAAAGGCGAGACCGCTATCGCCGCCGCGGTGCTGAACACCATGATCCCAACGGCAAAGCCCATCTCCGTCCCGGTGGCTAAAACAGCGTCCGGGTAGGGCCAGCTCAGCCCTGCGGCGGTCCGTGCATCAATGCCTAGACCGGTTGTCCACTAGACACCCACCCCATACCCCGCCAGCACCGCCCGCATCCGTGCACAGGCCCGGTGCGGTTCCACCAGCAGCCCGGCCGCGTCCGCCAGGCGGAACAGCTCCGCCAGATGCAGCATTGACCGTGCCGATTGCTGCCCGCCCACCATGGTGAAATGGTTCTGGTGGCCGTTCAGGTAAGCCATGAACACCACCCCTGTCTTGTAGAACCGGGTCGGCGCCTGGAACACATGGCGGCTGAGCGGAACGGTCGGCGCGAGCGTTTCCCGGAATCCCGCCGCATCCCCCACCGCCAACTGGCCCAGCGCCGCCGCCGCCGCCGTAGCGATTGGGTCGAAGATGCCCAGCAACGCATCGGAATGCACACCGTCCGCCCCTTCGATCAGCTCGGGATAGTTGAAGTCGTCCCCGGTATACATCCGCACGCCTTCGGGCAGGCGCGCGCGCATCGCGATCTCCTTGTCCTTGTCGAGCAGGGAGATCTTGATGCCGTCCACCTTGTCCGCATGGGTGCGGATCACGTCCAGGCAGACGTCCATCGCCGCCCAGTGGTCATCGTGGCCCCAATAGCCCGCAAGCGCCGGGTCGAACATCTCGCCCAGCCAGTGCAGCACCGCCTTGCCGCGAAGCTGCGGCAGCACGCGGCCATAAACGCGGCGGTAGTCGTCCGGCCCGCGTGCGGCCGCCACCAGCGCGCGGGAAGCCATAAGGATGATGTCGCCTTCCAAGGCCTCGATCGCCTCGCACTGCATCTCATAGGCCGCGATCACCTCGTCCACCGAACAGGCCCGGCCCGGCGCCAAGTGGTCCGTCCCGGCGCCGGACGCGATGCGCGCGCCCGGGACGGTCCTGCTTTCCGCCACCGAGCGCCGGATCAATTCGAGGCTCTGCGCCCAGCCCAGTCCCATCCCGCGCTGTGCCGTGTCCATGGCCTCGGCCACGCCCAGGCCCAGGCTCCACAGGTGCCTGCGGAACGCCAGCGTCCCGTCCCAATCTATCGGCGCATCCACCCACGGGTCCGCCGCCGCCCAGGGGTCCGCCACGACGTGCGCGGCGGAATACACGACCCGCGTCAACGGCCCGGACGGCTTCGGGAACGACCGTGGCTCCCGCGCCGTGTAAGGCGCCAACCGGCCACCAGCCACCGGCAGGTCGATATGCCCGTTCCGCATGTATGGTGTCTCCCGCAATGGGCCGTCACCTTGCTGGTGCCCTCGGCCCCAAGTCAATCAAGCGGGATTGTTGACAGCATCCGCCGACCGCCGCAGGCTCCGTCTCGCGAGAAACATGGTCCGGCAGCAGGACCGTCGTGGAGGGAACGAAGCTGAAATTCGGCGAATATCCCAAGGTCGCCTCCCTGGGCGGCATTGATGGCTTCCTCGCCCATGCCGGCGCTTCAGGGCTGAGCTTCCCATGTGACAAGATCATCGAGACCGGCCCCGGCGCGCCCCTCGCGCAACCGTATGACATCGGCGGCCCGCGTCTTTCCAACCGCTTCTGCATCCTGCCCATGGAAGGCTGGGACGGCACGCAGGACGGGCGGCCCACCGAACACACGCGTCATCGCTGGGCGAACTTCGGCCGCTCCGGCGCCAAGCTGATCTGGGGCGGCGAGGCCGTTGCCGTGCGGCATGAGGGCCGGGCCAACCCCCGTCAGCTTCTGATGACGGAGGACACGATGGGCGACATCGCCTCCCTTCGCGACACCCTCATCGCATCCCACAAGGAGGCAGAGGGCGGCGACACCGGTCCGTTGTTCATCGGCCTCCAGCTCACCCATTCCGGGCGTTTCTGCCGCCCCAACTCCGGCCGTCCCCTGGAGCCGGTCATCCTCTACAACCACCCCATCCTCAACCGGAAGTTCGGCCTGCCCGCCGATTACCCGGTCATGACGGATGACGACATCGAACGCCTGATCCAAGACTTCGTGACGGCTGCAAAGCGTGCCCAGGCCTGCGGCTACGACTTCGTGGACCTCAAGCACTGCCACGGCTACCTCGGCCACGAGTTCCTCAGCGCCGTGCACCGCCCAGGCCGCTTTGGCGGCAGCCTTGAGAACCGCACCCGGTTCCTGCGCGAGATCGCAGCCGGCATCCGGGCCGAAGCTCCCGGCCTCGTCCTCGGCGTCCGCCTCAGCGCCATTGACCTGGTGCCCTTCCGGCCAGACCCGGCGCTGTCCACCGCCACTGCCCTCGGCCCCGGCATCCCCGAAGCCTGGGACGGCAGCTACCAGGACGTGTTCGGCGCCCAGGCAGACGATCCGACCGAGCCGGACTTCGCCCCTGCCATCGCCTTTTGCGAAATCATGGACCAGCTCGGCATCACCCTGCTGAACGTCACCGCCGGCAGTCCCTACTACAACCCCCACGTCACCCGCCCGGCGCTTTATCCGCCGTCCGACGGCTATCGCCCGCCGGAGGAACCGCTCGCCGGCGTGCTCCGCCTGCTACACACCAACCGCGCGCTCAAGCAGCGTTTCCCGCACTTCACCCTCGTCGGCAGCGGCTACACCTACCTGCAGGACTACCTGCCCCACGTCGCCCAGGCCGCGGTCCGCGAGGGCTGGACGGATTTCGTCGGCCTCGGCCGCATGGTGCTGTCCTACCCGGAGCTGCCGCGGGACGTGCTCCGTACCGGGGCGCTGCAGAAGAAGCGCATCTGCCGGACCTTCAGCGACTGCACCACCGCCCCGCGCAACGGCATCATCTCCGGCTGCTACCCGCTCGACCCACTCTACAAGAAGGCACCCGAGGCCCGGCAGCTCGCCGAGGTGAAGAAAGCGGTCCGGCTTGCCTGACCCAGCCATCCCCACCATCGGCGTTGCGGTCGTCGGCACGGGCTTCGTGGCCGAGCTGCACATGCACGCCTACCGCCGGGTCTATGGGATCAACGTCCAGGTCCGCACCGCCTGCTCGCGCGGGGACAAGGTGGAGGACTTTGCCCGCCGCCACGCCATCCCGCAGACGACGCGTGATTGGCGGAGCCTGCTGGACGACCCGGCGATCGACGTCATCGACCTGTGCACCCCGCCCGCGACCCATACCGAGATGGTCGTCACCTGCATGCAGGCCGGCAAGCATGTGATCTGCGAGAAGCCGTTCACCGGCTATTTCGGCAGGGAGGGTGATCCCGCGCCCATCGGCCTCCATGTGCCGAAAGCCCAGATGTTCGAGCGCGTGATGGCGGAAATGGACCGCACCGCGGCCGCCATCCGCGCCACCGGCAAGCTGTTCCTGTATGCCGAGGACTGGGTCTATGCCCCGGCCGTCCGCAAGACCGCCGAGATCCTGCGCGCCACCAAGGACAAGATCCTGTTCATCAAGGCCGAGGAAAGCCATAGCGGCTCCCATGCCGAGCACGCCGCCCGGTGGGACATGACCGGGGGCGGCGCCCTGCTCCGCCAGGGCTGCCACCCGCTGTCAGCCGCCCTCTATCTCAAGCAGGTCGAAGCCGAAGCCCGCGGTGAGCATATCACCGTGAAGGACGTCACCTGCGATGTCGGCCTCATCACCCCGCACGTGCCGGAGGCCGACCGCCGCTACCTCAA
>CAXTDP010000147.1:0-10105 GCA_964242295.1 uncultured Acetobacteraceae bacterium
GGCATGGTCGCCATGGCGCACGCGGCCCGCCATCCCGGGGCGGTCAGCAAGCTGGTGCTGGTCGTCACCGCCGCGCATGGCGGCTTCGTGCCGCGGGCGGAGGCGTTCATCCGCGACCACGGCACGCCCGCGCAGCAACGCGTGTGCGAGCGGCTGTGGGCCGGCACGTTCGAGACGCCAGCGCAGATGGCGGAATACTACGACATCATGGGGCCGCTCTACAGCCGCCGCTACGACCCGGCTGCGGCTGCGTCCGTCCGCGGCCGGGCCACCTACGCGCCGGAGCCGCTGAACCGGGCGTTCGGGCCGGGCGGCGTGCTGCGGTCGTTCGACCTGCGGGCCGAGATCGCCGGCATCACCGTACCCACGCTGGTCCTGGCCGGGCGGCACGACTGGATCTGCCCGCCGGAGTTCTCGGAGGAGATACACCGCCTGATTGCCGGCTCGCAGCTGCAGGTGTTCGAGAACAGCAGCCACTCCATCCGCGCCGACGAGCCGGAGGCGCTGAATGCTGCCATCCGCGAGTTCGTCATCGGCTAACCGCTTCGGATCGAGCTTGGTGAGGCCGTCCGTCAATCTATCCCTTGTGCCGGCCACGACGTCCGGCAAGCCACAAGGGGAGCGTTGTTGCATGGATCAGCAGTCGAGCCTGGAGAGGCTATCGAGCGATGTCAGCAAGATATCTTCGACGCAGGCGAGGCGAAATTGACGAAAGCTCGCAACAGCCCGGAAAAATCGCCCAAACTGAAATGATCCATGCCATTTTAGGCCCAGGATATGCCTTCGATATGGCTTACAGCGCTGACAAGACTACAAGTTATGCATGTAACAACGCCGCTCCGCATGCAATAGGCCGGTTAGCGCCCCGTGCCCGCCGAGCTTTCGACCAACCGACGCTTAGCCATCCGCGCATGCACCCGCTCGGTCGCGGCGGGACCCGCGACGACCTTGAAGGCGGGTTCGGCCAGCACCCGGCCTGAAGTCCGGTCAACCAGGACCGGATCGGCCGGGGCGCCCGACGCCGCATCCACCACCATCACAGTCGCCCCCTCCGGCGCGAAGTGGCGGTTGCCGAATGCCATCAGCGCGAACAGCACCTCGCGGAAGTCCCGCCCCCGCTTCGTCAGCACATATTCGTCGCGCGGCGGCCGCTCGCTGTAGCGGCGCCTTTCCAGCATCCCGGCCTCGACCAGCGCCGCCAACCGGCGGCTGAGCATGTTGGGCGCGATCCCCAGGCTTTTTTCGAACTCGTCGAACCGCGTCAGCCCGGCGAACGCGTCGCGCAGGATCAGCATACTCCACCACTCGCCCACGCGCTCCAGGCTGCGGGCGATCGGACAGGTCATGGCATCGAAGCTTTTGCGTTGCATGCGACTGATCTAGGCGACCCACTTGCATCTTGCAAGCTAATGGCTATCATTATGAAAGTGACGGCATCCGGCCGCCCCTTCGGAGAGCTTCCATGACCCAACCGACTTTTGGCGCCGCCCCGGGCACTGCCCTCGTCACCGGCGCGTCGTCCGGCATCGGCGCCATCTACGCCGACCGTCTCGCGCATCGCGGCTACGACCTCGTGCTCGTGGCCCGCGATGCCGGCCGTTTGGAGGCGCTCGCAGCCAAGCTGCGGGCCGAAACCGGCCGCACCGTTGATGTGCTTCCGGCCGACCTCGCCAACCCAGCCGACGTCGCCCGTGTGCAGGAGCGGCTCGCGTCCGACGCCAGCCTCACCATGCTCGTCAACAACGCCGGCATCTCGCTCAACGGCAGCCTGTTGGAAAACCGGCCCGACGCGCTGCTGCAGCTGATCGCCGTCAACATCACCGCGCCAACGCTGCTTGCGCACACGGCCGGCAGCGCCTTTGTCGCGCGCCGGACCGGAACGATCATCAACATCGCCTCGGTCCTGGCTGTTGCCCCGGAGCGGTTCGACGGCGTCTACAGCGGCTCCAAGGCCTACATCCTGAACCTCTCGATCAGCTTGGCCGAGGCCGTGAAAGCCGCTGGCGTGCATGTGCAGGCGGTCCTGCCCGGCGCCACCCGCACCGAGATCTGGCAGCGTTCCGGCAAGGACGTTGATATGCTGATGCCTGGCCTGGTCATGGAGGCGACCGACATGGTGGACGCCGCCCTGCTCGGCCTCGACCGTGGCGAGACCGTCACCATCCCGCCGCTGCCCGACGAGACGCAGTGGACCGCCTACACCCAGGCCCGGCTGGCGCTGGGGCCGAACCTGTCGCACCGCGAGGTCGCGCCACGCTACCGGGCCGCCCTGCACGCCGCCTGATCCGACGCATCGCCCACGGCCGGGCGGTCGCCGCCCGGCCACAGGAGGCCACCATGTCGAGCACTGTCTTGGAACGCGACCTGAGCCCATCCCCCGCGAAGACCCGGCCGCGCTTCGGTCTCAAGCGCGCGGCCATCGCGGCCGTTGCGCTGGCGGTGCTGGCGGCGGGCGCCTGGTTCGGGCAGGAGTGGTGGCGCAACGGCCGCTTCATCGAGAGCACCGACGACGCCTATGTCGGCGGCAACCTGACCTCGATCGCCCCGCACATCGCCGGCTTCATCGAAGCGATCCCGGTCAGCGATTACCAGCTCGTCCAGGCCGGCCAGCTCCTAGTCCAGCTCGACCGCCGCGATGCCCAGGCGGCGCTCGGCCATGCGCAGGCCGTCGTCGCCGGCGCCAGCGCGATGCTCGACAGCCTGCGGGCGCAACTCGTGCTGCAGCAATCAACGATTGGGCAGCAGGCGGCGGAGCTGGCCGCCAAGGGTGCCCAGGCCGACTATGCCACCGCGGACGCCATACGCTACCGCAGCCTGGCCACCACGGCCGCCGGATCCCGCCAGGAGCAGCAGCGCACCACCTCGCTCGACGCGCAGGCCCATGCCGCCGTGCTCTCGGCTGCCGCCGGGCTGCAGGCCGCCCGCCAGCGCGTGCCGGTGCTGCAGGCCCAGGTCGCCAAGGCGGAGGCCGACGTGGACCAGGCCCGGTCCGACCTGCAGGCCGCCCGGCTCAACCTCGGCTACACCGAAATCCGCTCGCCGATCGAGGGCTATGTCGGCAACCGCGCGGCCCAGATCGGCGCCTACGCCATACAGGGCGGCTATCTGCTGTCCATCATTCCGGCGACTGGCCTTTGGGTTGATGCCAACTTCAAGGAGGATCAGCTCGTCGAAATGACGCCTGGTCGGGAGGCGACCGTCACCGCCGACGTGCTGCCGGGCCATGCGTTCCACGGCCGGGTCGCGAGCCTCTCGCCCGGCACCGGCGCCGTGTTCAGCGTCATCCCGCCCGAGAACGCAACCGGCAACTTCACCAAGATCGTCCAGCGCGTGCCGGTCCGGATCGCCCTCGATGCCGACAGCGAGCTGCCCCGGCTGCGCCAAGGCCTTTCGACAACCGTCCGGGTTGACACCCGCGCCAGCCCGGCGGCCGCGCCATGAGCGACAGTATCGCCCGTCCCGCCTCCATCCTGCCGTTCGCGGTGATGTGCTGCGGCATGTTCATCGCCCTGCTAGACATCCAGATCGTCGCCTCCTCGTTGCAGGAGATCGGCGGCGGCCTGTCGGCGGCGCAAGACGAGATCAGTTGGGTGCAGACCGCTTATCTGATTGCGGAGATCATCATGATCCCGCTCTCGGGCTGGCTGACCCGGGTGTTCTCGACCCGTTGGCTGTTCACCGCATCGGCCGCCGGGTTCACCGTGGCCAGCATGCTGTGCGGGCTGGCCTGGAACATCCAGAGCATGATCATCTTCCGCGGCCTGCAGGGCCTGCTCGGCGCCTCGATGATCCCGACCGTGTTCACCTCGTCCTTCCACTACTTCCAAGGTCCGCGCCGGGTTTATTCGGCGGCGGTGATCGGCAGCATCGCCTCGATCGCGCCCACCCTGGGACCGGTGATCGGCGGCTGGATCACCGACACGCTCAACTGGCACTGGCTGTTCTACGTCAACCTGCTGCCCGGCATCACCATCACCGCGCTGGTGCCCCTCCTCGTGCGGATCGACGAGCCGGACCTCAAGCTGCTGCGCGGCGCGGACTACCCCGGCATCGCCCTGATGGCGGTCGGGCTTGGCCTGCTCGAATACGTGCTGGAGGAGGGCACGCGCTGGAACTGGTTCAGCGACGCCGTGATCCGGGACTGCGCCTGGGTGGCCGGCCTCGCGCTCGGCGCGTTTGCCGTGCGCAGCCTGACGGTCGCCAACCCCGTCGTTGACCTGCGTGCGCTCGGCAACCGCAACTTCGCGCTCGGCTGCCTGCTGTCCTTCGTCACCGGGGTGGGCATCTTCACCACCATCTATCTGACGCCGCTGTTCCTTGGCTATGTCCGCGGGTACAGCGCCTGGCAGACGGGAGTCGCCGTGTTCTCGACCGGCGTGGCAACGCTGATCGGCACGCCCGTTTACATCATCCTGGCGCGCCGCTTCGACACCCGTTGGCTGATGATGTTCGGGATGGCCTGCTTCGGCTGCGCCATGTGGCAATTCAGCTTCATCACCTCGACCTGGAGCGGCGCCGAGCTGCTGATCCCGCAACTGCTGCGCGGTTTTCCGCAGGTGTTCGCGGTGGCGCCCAGCGTCAACCTCGGCCTCGGCAGCCTGCCGCCGGAGCGGTTGAAATACGCCAGCGGCCTGTTCAACATGATGCGCAACCTCGGCGGCGCCGTCGGCATCGCCGTCAGTGCGGCAATCCTCAACGACCAGACCAACGCCCACTTTCAAACCATCGCCTCGAATTTGACGCCCGCGAACGGTGCCATGATGCGAACGCTGCACGATCTTTCCGGCCGCTACGGCGCGTTGCCGGGTGGGGCGCAGCTCGGCGACCAGGCGGCGCTGCACCGGCTCTGGAACCTCGCCTACCGGGAAGCCTCCACGCTGGCCTACGCCGACGCCTTCAGAGCGGTGATGCTCGCCTTTATCGTCGCAACGATGCTGGTGCCGCTGATGCGCAAGGTGGCCGCGCCGAAGCCGGCTGCCACGGCGGGACACTGAGCGGAGACTTCCACTCACCCTCCGTTGTCGGGGACAGATCAGCATCGCGGTGGAACCCCAACCCGAGTGGGTTCCGCGTGCGCAGCATTTGGAATGTCGGCGGAGGGCGCGCTCACGCACGGATCGGCGCCGGACGACCGAGGTGGACGTTGCCGTTCATGCCCTGAACCGCATGCTTGAGCTGGAACGCCCGATCCCCGCCCGCATTGCCTGAGCGTAGGCGGGGCTGGGGTAACTGCGGCCGCAGCTCTGGTCTGTGCAACACAGCTGCACGCGACGCTGCCTTCAAGGCTTGGCGAGACGTGATTAAAGTTGTCGCTGCCCGGTGGATCAGCCTCTCATGTCACGCCCAGGTGGGCCGACACTCATCAACCTGACAGCGTCGCTGTACGATCGTCACAATCGCGGCGCGTCGCTCTTCTACCGCCTCATCTCGTTCTGGCGCATCGGCATGGTATCAACTAGCGCGGTGATTTCAGACGCGGCCACCGGCTCGGCGCGGCGCAGCTTCACCTCGCCATCCTTGCCGACGAGCAGCACTTCGAATGCCGCCTGCGAACCCACGCCCAGCTCAGGCCGCTCGCGCCGCGCAGCCACGGGCGTGATGTCCTGCACGACTAAGTCGCGCTCGCGCAGTGCGGCGGCGTCGTGTTCCAAAGCCGCGTGCTGTCGCGTGACGCGAGGATCGTCCGGTTGACCTACCACGACGACCAGCCGGCGCGGCGACTGCGCGGCCGCCGTGGTCGCTACAAAACCCAGTGCCATCATGCCCATCCTCACTCCTACGCGCATCCCATACCTCCTGGTGCAGAACATGATGAAGGACAGGTTGGTTGCAGGGCAGCTTCCCAAGGCAGGGCGGCCGTCCCCAATGTGCAGCCTCTTGCGTGATGGCGGACAATCGGCCTACGGCGCGAACTCGCCGTAACCGGACTAGGCCGTCCGATCAACCTAGTTATTGACCCGTCCCAAGTCGCATGCATGCCCAAGTCGCACGCATGATCGTCGGCTATTAGCCAGTCTGGAACACCTTGCTCGTAGCGACCTGTGCTAAAGCGGCCAGCATGAGTTGCCACCTTCGGCGCGAACCGCGACCAGCAGCTTGGCCGTCGCCTGGTTCGGTCGCGTTGGTGCAGCGATCGGCTGAGGGTTCGGCTGGCCCTTTCTGCCGGCTGGTTATGCAGCCGGGACGGAGACGGGCTTTGCCGTAGGGAGCGCCGTGTTCAGCACCGTGGTGGCGATGGCGACCTCGCCCCGCTGCGCAGGCAAGCTCCGCGCGCGCAGCCTCGGGCCGATCAGGTGTTTATACCTGGACATGGACTCTTCGATGGCCAGGCCGGACTACACCGGCTGCCCGCCAGGGCTGCTCCGCTTCGGTGCCAGCCGGCCAGCGCCGCCTGGTCCAGCCACAGCGTGAGGTCGCCGTTGCCGCAGGCCTGCCTCACACGCTGGCCAGTTCGTGATACGGCAACGTGCCTGCGGAATGCGATGGCTGCGGGCGGCGTTCTGTTTGAACGGCATGGAAGGAAAATGGCCGCGCAGCCGACGCCAGGCCACCAGTCCTGTCCATGCACCAGCACCGCTATGAGTAGTTTCCGAGTCTCGCGTCCGGCCACCGCTGCTCACATCATGCGAGGTGACAACGGAGCCATGCCAAGATGGATTTGTTTTGCATATCGTTCGTCCCGAACCGGTGAACAGCTTGCAAGCACATCTGCTCCCGGCACCCTCATGCATGTTTCACGGCCAACCTTCGTAGATGGTCAACTTCTTCATCACGCGACCGATTTTCGCCTCGGTCGTAGCTGTCGTCATGGTTTTGGCTGGCATCGTCGGATATGTGTTGCTGCCCGTCGCGCAGTTCCCCGAGATTGCGCCGCCCCAGGTCGTTGTCAGCACCGCCTACGCAGGCGCCAGCGCGCAGACCGTGGCCGACACAGTCACCACGCCGCTGGAGCAGCAGATCAACGGCGTGCAAGGCATGGCCTACATGTCCTCCGTCAGCGCCAATGACGGCACTTCGACCATCACCATCACCTTCGACGTCGGTTACAACGTGGATATCGCTGCCGTTGACGTGCAGAACCGCGTCGCGCAGGCTACCGGACAGCTACCGGCAATCGTCAACCAAGGCGGCATCACGATCCAGAAGAAGCAGCCCAGCTTCACGCTGATCGTCAACCTGGTCTCGCCCGATGGCTCCGTTGATGCCCTCGGGCTCAGCAACTTCGCCTATCTTCAACTGGTGGACCCGATCAAGCGCCTGGACGGTGCCAGCGACGTCACGATCTTCGGCGAGAAACGCTATGCCATGCGGGTTTGGCTCAACCCGGACCGTCTCGCTCAGCTCGGGGTGACCGCGACGCAGGTGCAGGGCGCAATCGCCGAGCAGAACCAGCAGGTGGCGGGCGGCAAGCTCGGCGAAGCGCCGTCGCCGCCGGGCCAGCAATTCGAGCTGCAGATCAACACGCTCGGCCGGCTGGCGGACGTGAAGCAGTTCGAGGACATCATCGTGCGCGCCGGGAACGCCAGCAGCGCCATGGTGCGCTTAAAGGACGTCGGCCGGATCGAGCTTGGTGCCCAGTCCTACGATTCGAACGGCTACATGGACGGCAAGCCAACCGTGTTGCTGGCGATCTACCAGATCCCCGGCGCCAACGCGCTCGCGCTCGACAAGCTGGTCCGCCTCAAGATGGCGGAGCTGTCGGCGAACTTTCCGCCCGGGATCGCCTACCAGATCAAATACGACACGACGATGTTCGTGTCCGCTTCGCTGCGGGAGGTGGCTTTCACCCTAGCCGAATCCCTGGGCCTGGTATTCCTTGTGGTCTTCGTCTTCCTGCAGAGCTGGCGCACCACGCTCATTCCTGCGGTCTCGATCCCGGTATCGCTAATCGGCACCTTGGGTGTCATGAAGGTGGCCGGATTCTCCATCAACACGGTGAGCCTGCTCGGCCTCGTGCTGGCAATCGGCCTCGTGGTGGACGACGCCATCGTCGTGGTCGAGAACGTCAAACGGCAGATTGATGACGGGAAACCGCCGCTCGATGCCGCAAAGGCCGCGATGAAGGAGGTCACCGGACCCATCATCGCCACCACCGCGGTGCTGATGGCGGTGTTCGTGCCGGTCGCCTTCCTGCCGGGCATCACCGGGCAGCTCTACCGGCAGTTCGCACTCACGATTGCGATCTCCGTTGCGTTGTCCGCATTCAACTCCCTCACGCTTAGCCCGGCCCTTTGCGCCGTCCTGCTCAAACCCAAAAGCGGCGAGCAGGCATGGGCCTTCCGCAAGTTCAACGCCGGCTTCGGCTGGCTGTCGGACCGCTTTGCCGCAAGCGTGCGGACGACCTCGCGCTACTGGCCGGTGATGTTCCTGCTGCTGGCCGCAACGGCCGGCGGCACCTACCTTATCTCCCGCGAGGTGCCTTCCTCGTTCGTTCCCGTCGAAGATCAGGGCTACTTCTTCATCGTGATGCAGTTGCCTGACGGCTCCGCACTGGCCCGGACCGAGGAGGTCGCGCGGCAGGTCCGTACCATGGTCATGGAGCGTCCGGAGGTCCAGGACGTGGTCGAGATCACCGGGATCAATTTCCTGACCAACTCGGCGCAGTCCAACAGCGCAGTGGCATTCGCGATCTTGAAGCCCTGGGATGAACGGCCCGGCGCCGCGCATACGGCCCAGAGCATCGTCACCGCGTTGCGGCCGCGCCTGTTCGCTATACCGGCGGCCATCGCGCTCAGCTTCGACCCGCCGTCCATCCCCGGCCTTGGGACCACGGGCGGGTTCGAGTTCGAGGTCCAGGACCGCACCGGCGTCGGCGCGGGCAAGCTGGACGCCGTAACCCAGGCCTTCCTGGCGGAGGCGCGCAAGCAGCCGGAACTGAATGCCCAGCAACTGCTGACGACCTTCGGCGCCTCTACTCCGCAACTCGACTTCGTGCTCGACCGCGACAAGGCCAAGCAGCTCGGCCTCAGCCTCACCGACGTCTTCGCGACCATGCAGACCTATCTCGGGTCGCTCTACATCAACGACTTCAACCTGTTCGGCCGGACGTTCCGCGTCATCGCGCAAGCCAACGGCGGCGCACGGAACGACCCGCTCGATTTCAGCAAGATCTTCGTGCCGACAGCGGGGGGTGGCGTGCTGCCGCTCGACGCGGTGGGCAAGCTGCAGCCGACGACAGGACCCGCGACCGTGCCGCACTACAACATGTACGGCTCGGCCCAGATCAGCGGCGGGCCGGCCGCCGGGTTCAGCTCCAGTCAGGCCATCACGGCGATGCAGCGGGCAGCCGCAACCGCGTTGCCGGCGGGATACGGTTTCGAGTGGACGGGCGTGATCTACCAGCAGCTCAAGGCCGGGTCGGCCGCGACGCTGATTTTCGCGCTGGCGTTCGTGTTCGTGTTCCTCTCACTGGCGGCGCAGTATGAGAGCTGGAGCATGCCGTTCATGGTCCTGCTCTCGGTCCCGTTCGCCTTGTTTGGTGCGCTTCTCGCATTGTGGCTGCGCGGGTTGGAGCTGGATGTCTATGGCGAGATCGGCCTGGTCATGCTGATCGGCCTCTCGTCCAAGAACGCCATCCTGATCGTCGAATTCGCCAAGCGCCTGCGCGAAGAGGGCAAACCGGTACTGCAGGCGGCCATGGATGCGGCCAAGCTGCGGCTGAGGCCGATCCTGATGACGGCGTTCGCGTTCATTCTTGGTGTCTCGCCCCTCGTCTTTGCAGCGGGAGCCGGGGGCGCCAGCCGTCAGTCGCTTGGCACCACGGTGTTCGGCGGCATGCTGGTGGCAACCGTGCTCGGCCTGGTGTTCACCCCGGTTTTCTACGTCACGATCGAACGGCTGCGGGAGCGCCGCCGGCCGGAGGCGAAGCCTGCCGGCGCCGTAACCGAACCAGCGGAGTAGGTCCATGCCCGACGTCAACTCACCCGACCCGTACCCCGCATACGAGCAGGACCAAGGCCAGCCGCATGCTCCGCGTCCCGCGAGGTCTCATCGGGTGCTTTGGATCATCCTGTCCATTCTGCTGATCCTTGCGATAGCGGGAGGTGTCGGCTGGTGGTTCGTGGGACGAAAGCAGCAGCAACAGGCAGCAGCCCCGCCGCCGATG
>CAXTDP010000148.1:0-10098 GCA_964242295.1 uncultured Acetobacteraceae bacterium
GCCGTGGCGACCTGCGGGTTGGCCCGCCAATCCCCCGCGGTCTCGTGCCCGGGCCAGAGCGTGCCAGCCGTCAACGTCGGCACCAGGCGCTGCACGCAGGGCCAGTCGGGATCGGCTGGAGGCGGCCCGGCGGCACCCAGGGCCAGCGCAGCGACGCCAACCAGCACGAGCCTCATTCCGCCCCGCCCTTCCGCGCCATCATGCCGCGCCCGGGGTCGTAGCCCACGGCAGCCACCGCCATGAACACCACCGAGCAGCCCACGACGACGAGCGCCGAAATCCAATCCACCTTCTGATACAGCGCGAACCGGATCAGTTCCGTTGCCGAGGTGAACGGGTTCAGCGTGCACACCCACCACAGGAACAGGCTGCTCTCCTTCACCCGCCACAGCGGATACAGGGCGGAGGAGGCGAAGAACATCGGGAAGATCACGAAGTTCATCACCCCGGCGAAGTTCTCCAACTGCTTGATGAAGGAGGACATCACCAGTCCCAGCGCCCCCAGCATCAGCCCGGACAGCACCAGCGCCGGCAGCACCGCGACGTAGCCGCCCAGCGGCGGCTCGATCTCCCAGAACCAGGCGATGCCGAGGAAGATGTAGGCCTGCACCACCGCCACCGCGACGCCGGCCAGCAGCTTGCACAGCAGCAGGTACCAGCGCGGGAACGGGCTGACCATCAGTGTCCGCATGCTGCCCATCTCGCGGTCATAGACCATAGACAGGCTGCTCTGCATCCCGTTGAAGAGCTGGATCATCGCGACCAGGCCGGGCGCGATATAAACCTCGTAGGGGATGTAGGTCTCGTAGGGCGGGATGATGGACACCCCCAGCACGAAGCGGAACCCGGCGGCAAAGATCGCCAGCCACACCAGGGGCCGCACCAGCGCCGATATGAACCGCCCGCGCTGATGCACCCAGCGCAGCCCCTCACGCCGGACGATCCCGGCCATGCAGAGGGCATAGGCCGCAGGTCCCAGCCGGACCGGCGCAGGTGCAAGGGCTGGAGCGATATAGTTCATGCGGCGACCCTCGTCATCTGCTCGAACGCGCCGCGCAGCCCGGCAGCGCCCGACCTGTCCACCACGTCTGCGACCGGCCCGGCGTCCAGCACCCGGCCGCGGTGCAGGACGATCACCTTGGAGTCCTCGCCAGCTTCCTCAAGCAGATGCGTCGCCCACAGCACCGCCAGGCCGCGGTCACGGCACAGGGCGCGCACGTGCTCCAGCAGGAAGGCGCGGCTGTCCAGGTCCAGCCCGGCCGTGGGTTCGTCCAGCAGCAGCAGCGAAGGCTCGTGCAGCAGCGAGCGCGCCAGCTCCACCCGGCGGCGCTGCCCGCCGGACAACAGGCGCACCCGTTCCCTGGCGCGGTCGGCCAGGCCGACGCGCTCCAGCTCCGCGGCGATGCGCGGGGCGGCGGCGGCCGGGGACAGCCCATGCAGGGCGGCGTGGTAGTGCAGGTTCTGCGCGACCGTCAGGTCCAGGTCGAGCGTCGGCTGCTGGAACACGACGCCCATGCGCGCCAGCGCCGCGCCGGAGTCCTCACGGAACGGCCGGCCGAACACCGCGATGCTGCCACTGCTGGCGTGATACAGCCGGGTGACCAGCGCGAACAGGGTGGTCTTACCGGCGCCGTTCTGCCCCAGCAGCACCGTGAAGGCGCCGGGCAGGATGCTGAACGACACGTCGTGCAGCACCGTGCGCGACCCGAAGGCATGGGTCAGGCCGGCCACCTCAAGGGCGGCATCGTTGGAATGGAGGGTCATTGCGCCACCACGACACCCCAGGGCAGCCGCCCCACCGGCACCGACTTGGTGACGCGCAGCGCATCCACATCAATCACCGACAGGTCGTTGCTGACGCCGTTGGTGGTGTAGAGCCGCTTGCCGTCCAGTGAGAACGCCATGTTCCAGACGCGCTGGCCGACCAGCAGGTACTTGCGGACCTCGTAGGTCTTGGTGTCCACCACTGCGACGCGGTTTGCCGGGCCGAGGGCGACGAACGCGGTCGAGGCGTCCGCAGTGATGGCGATCCCGACGGGCTGGACGCCTTCGGCGGGGACGCCGGGGATGTCGAAGGCGATGGTGTGCAGCACCTGGTGCGTCGCCGCGTCTATGATCGCGACGGTGCCGCCAACCTCCGAGCTGACCCAGACCTGCTTGCCGTCCGCCGTGAAGCGCGCCACCCGCGGGCGGCTGCCGACCAGGACGTTGGCGATCGGCTTCTGGGTGCCGGTGTCAATGAAGTGCGCCATGCTGGTGGTTTCGGACGTATTGACCAGGGTATGGCCATCGGGGCTGACGGCCATCCCCTCCGGCTCGACGCCCACCGGTATCTCCGTCGTCACCTGCCCGGCGGCGATGTCCAGCACGGACACCATGTTGTCGTTCTCGTTGGAGATATACAGCGTGCTGCCGTCCGGGCTGAGGGCGAACAGCTCCGGGTCGGGGCCGCTGGGCAGGATGCGGCTGACCTTCAGGGTTTGCAGGTCCAGCACTTCGATGTGGTCGCTGTCGCTGGTGCAGATGTAGAGCGACTTGCCATCGCGCGACGCGACGATGCCGCGCGGGCGGTCGCCGACACTGATGGTGTCGGTGACGGCCATCGTGTTGGCGTCAATGACGGTGATGGTGTTGTCCTTTTCATTGGATACGAACAGCCGCTCCGCGCGCGCTGCGGGGGCGAACAGGAGCAGGGCCGCAAACAGGACTGCGGCGGCTCCCGCTCCCCTCGGGAGAGGGTTAGAGGGTCTTGGGGCGCAGGCGTTGCCCGCAATGGAATTGCATTGCGGCGGCGCGGTTGGTGTCCCACTCCGCAGCCAAGACCCCCTCACCCCAACCCTCTCCCGGGGGGAGAGGGAGCAGCGCGTTCCTACTGCTTGCATGTGGTCTCCGGCTGATCAATGCCGAGCGTGTCCAGCTCGGAGGATTGGTGCAGGTAGCCCGGCTGCGGGCTAACCGAGACCAGGCTGCGCGTGTCCGACAGCAGCACCGGCTGCCGCAACTGCCCATCCCAGGCGCGGAACGTCAGGCGTGCGCCCTTGAAGGCCGCCAGCTCGAACTTGGGGCTGCGCAGGTAGGCGCCGATGGCGGCCGGGTCGGTGCCGCCGCCGCGCGTTGCGGCCTCGCCCACCGCCCGCACCGCCATCCACGCGCCGAAGTCATGCGTGGTCATCGGCCGGCCCGCCGCTTTCTGGAAGCGGAACTGCAACTGCGTCGCCCCCCACTGCTCGAACGGACGGGACCAGGCGCCGGGCATCAGCCCATGCGTGCCGGCGACCGGGCGCGGGTCGGTCTGCCGATAGGCCAGGTCGTCCCCAAAATCCCCGGCCGTGTCCGCCACCACCAGCACGTCATACGACAGTCCCTGGGTGAAGCGCGCGACCTCGGCTGCGATGGTGACGTGGCCGGTATCGGTGCGCTGGGCGCCGGGCTGGAAGGTCCAGGGCTTGTCGGCGGCCAGGCGCAGGCCGAACTTGCGGGCGCTGCGCCGCAGGGCGTCGGCATAGCCGCGGTCGGCCTCGGCCGGCCCCTGCACCAGCAGCAGGTTGCGCCAGCGCTTCACTGCCAAGTACTGCATCAGCGCGTCCGTCAGCATCGCCCGGCTCGGCAGCAGGTGCAGCACCTGCCGGCGGCAGTCGGTGCCGCGCAGGGCGTCGTCCTCTGCCGTCGCGTCGAGAAGGGTGGCGTCCTTCGCTTCCGGCAGGTCGGCGACTTGCAGCAGCAGCGGCGCCGGCAGGTCGGTCACGATTACCCGCTGACCCGCCGCCAGCATGGCGTGCGCCGCAGCCATGACGCCGGCGGCATCCGGCGCCAGGACTTCCTGTAGCTTGTAGGTCTGGTTCAGGAAACGGCCCGTCGTCGCGTTGTCCTGCAGCGCCACCCGCGCGCCTTGCACGCCGTCGTCCTTGATGGGCAGGTCCAGCAGGGTCAGCGGCGCCGCGTGCGGCGGCAAAAGGGCGAGATAGCCAATCGTGACCTCCCCTGCCGCGGGCTGCGCCGAGGCAGGATAGGCAGCCGCGAGGCCGGCGAGCAGTGCGATCAAGCCGGGCAGCGCCCGCATCGGTTTCCCCAAATTGGCTGCCTCCAGGTGCAGCGTCTTATACGGGAGATAGTGGGGGATCACGCGCGGGTTGTCAGCCCCGCCGCGGGAGACCGCCAAACACCCTCGCTTGAGCCGATCAGGGATGGCCGCCCGGCGGAAAGCACGGCGTGCCGCGGGGGGATCATCACCTTTGGCGACGGCTTCGCGTTGTATCAAGGCTGTTCGGTCATCGAGGGGCTGGGCGTCAGCGGCGACATGTCGTGCGCCGACCAGGCCATCGCATACAAGATGCAGTGCAATGCCGGGCTGAACGCCATTCCGGGGGGCGCCGAGCCGGGCGGCATCGGCAATGTCCTCTATAGTTCCACGCCGGCCGTGGGTCCCGCGACGTTCACTCACCCGCACTGCATCGCCAGCGCCATCACACCGCGGCGTCCCGACTGCCGCAGCGGCTTATCAGTGCAGGCAACCGCCGCAACCTGCCCTGGCCGGCGTGACCTTTTGCTATCCCGGCCGGCCCCGGGCCGGGACAGTCCGCGGCGGCGGCTTGCCGCAGCCATGTCCTGCGGGCGGACAGGCGGGCGCTGCAGGCCATGCCAGCCCAGCCTCCTGCCAAGCGTGCCGAAGCACCGGCGGCACCTGACCGCCCCACCCGGCCAGCGTCAGCAGCACGGCCACCACCAGGGGCTCCATCGCCGATCCCGACCGGCACAGCGGCAGCGCCCAGGTCCGCCGCATCGGCCAGGCCAGGCGCAGCCCGGCCGGCGTCAGCAGGTCAGCCGCCAGGTGCGACAGCGCCCCAACCGCCAGCGGCGCCACCACCCAGCGCGGCGCCCCGCCCTGCGTCAGCCCCCACACGCAGGCTGCGACCGCCAGCGCCGAATGGGTGATGCCACGGTGCCCCAGCAGTGCAGCCACCGGGCGGGACACCAGCCCCAGCCGGCGGCCCAGCCAGGATTTCGGGTGGTCCACGTCCGGCAGCAGCGATCCGGTGAGCGCCAGCGCCAGGCAGGCCGGGGATAGCGCCGGCAGGCCCAGCCGGGGCGCCGCGACCACCCAGGCCGCCGCCCCCAACGCCACATGCGACCCCGCCATCATTGGCCCAGCTCATCCCTCGCATGCGGCAAGCCCGACACTTGCGCTTGGCGGAGTCCGAAGGCAACAGGCCGAGGCCGCCCGGGGCTTGACAGCCGCTGCACCCCGGTGTGGGACGATACGGCAGGCGCTTCCTGAACGGCGCCGACGCCCCTGGGAGGACCGCGCCATGCCCCGCCGCCGCACCCTGCTGCTCGCCCCGCTGCTGGCCGCCTTGCCCCGCGCCAGCCGGGCGGCGTCCCCCATCCGCGTCGGCACGCTGCGCTTTGGCTCCGTCGGGTGGGAGCTGGATGTGATGCGCAGCCACGGCCTGGACGCCGCTGCCGGCGTGACCGTAGAGCCAGTGGAGTTCGCCGCCGGCCAGGCCACGGAGGTCGCACTGCAGGCGGGCCGCGTGGACATGATCGTGCAGGACTGGTTGTGGGTTTCGCGCCAGCGGGCGTCCGGGGCGGATTGGACGCTGGCGCCGTCCTCCGCCGCGCTGGGTGCGGTGATGGCGCCGCAAGGGTCGCCGGTCGCCGGGGTTGCGGACCTGCGCGGACGCCGGCTGGGCGTCGCCGGCACCCCGCTCGACAAAAGCTGGCTGATCCTGCGCGCCTATGGACGTAAGCTGCACGGCCTCGACCTGGACGCCGAGACCGAGAAGCAGTTCGGTCCGCCGCCCCTGCTGGCGGAGCAGCTCAGGGCCGGCCGGCTGGACGCCGTGCTGACCTACTGGCCCTTTGCCGCCCGGGCGGAGGCAGCGGGACAGCACCGCGTCCTGGCGATGGAGGATGCGGTGCAGGCCCTAGGCATCCCGGCCGGTGTGCCGTTCGTCGGCTGGGTGTTCTCCGACGCTTTTGCGGCACGCAATGCGGGCGCGGTGGCGGGCTTCCTGCGCGCCTCGACCGCCGCCCATACGATCTTGGCCGCGACCGGGCCGGAGGCGGATGCCGAGTGGACGCGCATCGCCCCCCTGACCGGCGCCGCCGGCCCGGCGGAACTGGACCGGCTGCGCGACTGGTATCGCCGTGGCCTGCCCCCGGCCTGGAACGAGGCCGCCACGGCGCAGATGTACGACGTCCTGGCCGAGATCGGCGGCCCCGCCCTGGTCGGCCCCGCCACCCATCTTTCGCCCGGCACGTTCTGGGCCGCCCCGCCTGCATGACTTCGGCGGCATGACCTCGGCGGCATGAGGGGCCGCCATCTCCTGTCCCGCATCCTGCCCGTGCTGGCGCTGCTGCTGGCGTGGGAGGTCGCGGCACGGCTGGCCGGCAACCGGCTGTTCCCCCCAGCCAGCGCGGTCGCCGCGGTGCTGGTGCAGGATGCCCGTTACGGATCGCTGCTGCATAACCTGGGCGTCACGCTCGGGCGGGTGGCCGCCGCCTTCACGCTGGCGATGGTGGGGGGCAGCGCGCTTGGAATCGTCATGGGCCGGATGCCCCGGGTGGACCGTGCGCTCGACAGCCTGCTGACCGGGTTGCTGAACCTGCCGGCGCTGGTCAGCATCGTGCTGATCTACGTGTGGTTCGGGCTGAGCGAGGCCACCGCCATCGCCGCCGTCGCGCTGAACAAGCTGCCCAGCACGGCCGTCACGCTGCGGGAAGGCGCGCGGGCGCTGGACCTGGGGCTGGCCGACATGGCGCGCAGCTTCCGCATGGGCCGCGCCGCCACGCTGCGCCATGTCATCCTGCCGCAGCTTTATCCCTATTTGTTCGCAGCCGCGCGGTCCGGGCTGGCGCTGATCTGGAAGATCGTGCTGGTGGCGGAACTGCTGGGCCGCAGCGACGGCGTGGGATTCCAAATACAGGTGCTGTTCCAGCTATTCGACGTGACCGGCATCCTGGCCTACACCCTGGCCTTCGTCGCCGTGGTGCAGGGGATCGAGTGGGGTTTGCTGCAGCCGCTGGAGCGACGGGCCAACCAGTGGCGTTGACGCCGTTCCTGGACGTGGACGTTGCACGCAAGGATGCGGGCGGGCGCACGGTGATCGCCGGGCTGCGCTTCTCCTTGGCGGCGGGGGAGATCGTCGCCCTGGTCGGCCCATCCGGCTGCGGCAAGACGACGCTGCTGCGCCTGATCGGCGGGCTGGACGACCAGTTCGGGGGCCGTATCGCCTGGGCCGCGGGTGCGCCTCCGCGCGTCGGCACGGTATTCCAGGAGCCGCGGCTGCTGCCCTGGCGCACCGTCCGCCAGAACATCGCCCTGGTCCGGCCACCGGACCCGGCGCTGGCCGAAGCGCTGCTGAAGCAGCTTGGGCTTGCGCCCTATGGCGACCTGTATCCGCCGGCACTGTCGCTCGGCATGGCCCGGCGGGCCGCCATCGCACGGGCCTTTGCCGTGCAGCCGGAGCTGCTGCTGCTGGATGAGCCGTTCGTGTCGCTGGATCCTGCGATGGCCGAACAGGGCCGCGGCGCGCTGACCGCGACGTGGACTGCGCGGCGTTGCGCCACCCTCCTGGTCACGCATGACTTGCCCGAGGCCGCATCGCTGGCCGACCGTATTTTGCTGCTGTCCACCGGGCCGGCGCAGGTGGTGCGGGAAGTGGTGGTTCCGGCATCGCGCCGGCGGCAAGGGATCGGCGAAGGCGCAAAGGTCGCCGCAGAACTGTTCCCTTCTCCCTCTCCCTCCGGGAGAGGGCTGGGGTGAGGGAAACGGCAACTATGGTCCTGTTCCTTGCAAGAAACCGGCTGCCGGCGACAAAGCTGGGTGCTGGCTGTTTCCCCTACCCCGACCCTTTCCCGGAGGGAGAGGGAGCAGAAGTGTTCGCCCTTATGCCATCTTGCCGTGGCAGTGCTTGAACTTCTTGCCGGAGCCGCAGGGGCACGGCGCGTTGCGGGACACGTTGCGCCAGGTCGCGGGGTCCGCCGGGTCCACGGCCGGGTCAGGCGTCCGCGCAAGGGCCGGCCGGGGCCGCTCCGCTTCCAGCACGTCGCCGCCGGCATAGGGCGCGCTGGCCGCCGGGTCGGAGTAGTGCAGGTTGGATGAGAATAGGTTAGGCTCCGGCACCGGCTGGAACACCTCGGGCGGCGGCTCCTGGCCGATCTCGACGCGGGCCACCATGGTCGTCACCCGCTCCTTGAGGTCGTCCAGCATGGCGTTGAACATCGCGAACGCCTCGCTCTTGTATTCGTTCAGCGGATCGCGCTGGCCGTAGGCGCGCAGGCCGATGCCCTGGCGCAGGTGGTCCAGCGCCAGCAGGTGCTCCTTCCACACGGCGTCCAGCACCTGCAGCAGCAGCGTCTTCTCGACGTAGCGCATGAGGTCGCGGCCCAGTACCGCCTCCTTCGCCGTCATTGCCTGGGTGGACGCTTCCTCGATCCGCTCGCGGATGCCGGTCTCGTCCATGCCCTCCTCCTGGCCCCAGGCCACGACAGGCAGGTCCAGGTTCAGCAGGCGCTTCAGCTCGTCGGCAAGCTGCTGGGTTTCCCACTGCTCGGCATAGGCCTTCTCGGGGACATGCCGGGCGACCAGGTTGCCGATCAGCTCCTCGCGCATCTCACGCACCGTCTCGGACACGTCGTCGGCGCGCATGAACTCGCGGCGCTGGGCGTAAACCTCGCGGCGCTGGTTGTTCATCACGTCATCGTACTTCAGCACGTTCTTGCGGGTGTCGAAGTTGCGGGCCTCGACCTTCTTCTGCGCCTTTTCCAGCGCCTTGTTGATCCAGGGATGGACGATGGCCTCGCCGTCCTTCAGGCCCAGCTTCTGCAGCAGGCCGCCCATGCGGTCGCTGCCAAAGATACGCATCAGGTCGTCCTCAAGGCTCAGGAAGAACCGGCTGGCGCCGGGGTCGCCCTGCCGGCCCGAGCGTCCGCGGAGCTGGTTGTCAATGCGCCGGCTTTCATGCCGCTCGGTGCCGACGACCAGCAGGCCGCCGGCGGCCTTTACCTCCTCGTGCCATACGGCGATCTGCTGCTCGATGGCGGCGGCGCGGGCCGGGCGCTCCTCCTCGGGCACTTCCGCCAGCTCCAGCTTGATGCGCATGTCGGCGTTGCCGCCGAGCTTTATGTCGGTGCCGCGCCCGGCCATGTTGGTGGCGATGGTGATGGCGCCGGGCGCCCCGGCCTGGGCGACGATCTTCGCCTCCTGCTCGTGGAACCGGGCGTTCAGCACCGCGTGCGGCACGCCCTTGCGGGTCAGGATATCGCTGATCGTCTCGCTCTTTTCGATGCTGGTGGTGCCGACCAGCACGGGCTGCTGGCGGTTGCGCGCCTCTTCGATCAGCACCGCCACGGCCTCGTACTTCTCGGCCGCGGACCGGTAAACCTCGTCGTCCGCGTCCTGGCGGCTGACCGGCACGTTGGTCGGGATCTCGACCACCTCCAGCTTGTAGATCTCGGCGAACTCGTCCGCCTCGGTCATCGCCGTGCCGGTCATGCCGGCGAGCTTGGGATACAGCCGGAAGTAGTTCTGGAACGTGATGGAGGCGAGCGTCTGGTTCTCCGGCTGGACGGTGACGCCCTCCTTGGCCTCCAGCGCCTGGTGCAGGCCCTCGGAGTAGCGGCGGCCCTCCATCATGCGCCCGGTGAACTCGTCAATCAGCACGACCTTGTCGTCGCGCACGATGTAGTCCACGTCGCGGGCGAACAGGGTGTTGGCGCGCAAGGATTGCTGCACGTGGTGCACGACGGTGACGTTGCCGGCGTCATACAGGCTGCCCTCGCTGACGATGCCAGCGTCGCGCAGCATCGTCTCGACCTGCTCGGTGCCGGACTCCGTCATGTTGACGGTCTTCTGCTTCTCGTCCTTCTCGTAGGTGGTGGCGTCCTTCACCAGCTCGCGCACGACCAGGTTCACGGTGCGATACAGGTCGCTGCTGTCCTCAGCCGGGCCGCTGATGATGAGGGGGGTGCGCGCTTCGTCCACCAGGATGCTGTCCACCTCGTCCACGATGGCGTAGGCGAAGTCGCGCTGGGACATGTCCTCCAGGCGATACTTCATGTTGTCGCGCAGGTAGTCGAAGCCGAACTCGTTGTTGG
>CAXTDP010000149.1:0-10085 GCA_964242295.1 uncultured Acetobacteraceae bacterium
AGTTGCGGCCCGGCTCAAGGTGTCGCCATCCATGCTGTATCGTCACCTGCCAGGCGGGCGTAGTGCGGTTGTCGAGACGACGGCCGAGGAGGGACGCGGAGCTTGAAAGTACAGCATCAACATGGGTGAGGGCATGACACGGGACCGCTGGCTCAGCCTCGGCCTGCAGGAGGACGCGCTGCCGGCGTTCCAGGCCGGTGGTTTGCGGACCGTTGAAGCCGCCGGCAACAGGATCGTCGGCGTTCCCAGGCATGGCGCCGGCCATCACCTGCTCGGCACCGCGTCGTCGCGGGAGGAGGCGGTGGTGGTCGCCACCATCCTGCGCCTGTTCAACCCGAACTGACGCGCGAACCGGGGCACGTGCGATGACTGCGGCCAAGCAGAAGCAACTCGCCCGGGAGCTGGACACCCGCGTTCGCTACCTGCGCCTGACCGGCTTGGACGGCATCGCCCTGTTCGCCGCCATGTCCGACCGCATGGCCGACTTCAAGGCCCTGCTGGACGCCGCCGGGCCAAGCGGCATGGACGCCCTCGCCGGGCGCCTACCAGACTTGCGCTTCTACGCCGGGCTGCTCACCGGCATCGCCCAGGGCATCCAGGACGGCACCATCCAGGTGCCGAAGTGACGGATCGTTGGACTCCGCCCGCTTGCTGATGGCGCTGCTCCTTCGTCCATCTACCCGTCCGGCAATCAACGGGTCCGCCTTGCCGTCAGCGACCAGGAGTTTCCGGACAGGGCGGGAGTGGCCGGGTGGGCTTGGTTTGGTGAAGACTGTCCTGTGAGACTTCAGGCGCCATAGGCTGCCAGCCTCCACCTTCGGCTATGACCGCAGTTAGTGGGAACCGGACAAAGACGATGTGCGTGTGGATGGCCGCTGTGCGCTTCGTTCCGGTCATCCAGCTGAGCTGAGCGGCTTTCTACGAGCGGACATCCAGATCGCGCAACCGCGGCGTGATCCACACCCGCGAACGAATGGTCCGCTGCGGCCTGGAGCATGCGGGTCTGGGCCATATTCTCCGTGGGTGACAGCGCTGTTCACCACTGGCAGCATACGACCAACATGACCATAACAGCGCCCCTGGACGACTTTGTGACGATGCTGGGCAGCGCGAGTTGGGGCGATCGCATTGCTGCATTGACCGAGGCTAGCCGGATGCCCACTCGTGCCGGACGGGCGGCACTGCAGCGGCACTGCATCGAACTCACCATCGAGCGCCTGCGCCACACGTCGCTCAGGCATCTGCCAAGCACCGCAGAGCGCTGCATCATGGCGGACACTACCGAAGCACTATCGATCCTCTCAGGGCTGTCGGGGCCAGGCCGGGAGCAGTTCCTCGACTGGCTGCGGGTGAGCTTGGTAGGGCAGGGCTGCTTAGTCGACGCTTTCCATCTGTTACGGATCGCGGCGATGCGCCGGTCGCAAGGCTTCCAGGTGCAGTTTGCTGGGTTCGAACTGGGAGCGCCATTTGACTTGCTGATCCGGCGCGACGGCGTTGCCGCAGAAATTGCCTGCAACGTGTTGTCGGCCGAGGAAGGGCGGAGCTTCCACCGACATGCCTGGCTACGGCTGGTTGACGGGCTCGACCATGAGCTACAGGCATGGCTGCGCAGCAATCCTGGCCGCTATCTGATGAAGATGACACTGCATGACGGCCTGCATGGCAAGGACGACGCGCTGCGGGCCAAAATACAGAGCTGCATCCGCAACACGCTGCACCTTCGCACCCTCTCTGAAGGCAATGCCGGTGTGACGGTTCGACTTGAACCCCTGACCTTGCTTGCGGCGAATGCGGATGGACCGGGCCTGATGGCGCGGCTGCGACACGAGTTCGGTCCCGAGGCGCACCTGACGGTCGTCTCGGTCGGCGACAGCGTGCTCGCCCTGGCGGCACGGACGGAACGTGAGAACGATATAGCTACCGCCGTCAACCGCCACCTCAAAGCAGCAGCGTCCTCCCGGCTGTCCGGTCAGCGCCCCGGCGTTCTGGCACTGTTCATCGAGGACTTGGACCAGTTGGAGTGGCGGCTCCTGCGCGAGACGCTGCAGCTGGAAAGTGAAGTCCGCCAGTTTATGACAGATAAGGTGGCAAGCTGTGTTGCCGCAGTCAGCTGCAGCAGCAGGCTCGAGCTGTTCGGCATGGTGTCTGCCGGTGCCGAGCCCCAGGGAGAGGTGCGCTTCCGCAACCCGGCGCATCCATCCGCTAAGCTGGAAGCGTTAGCTCCGGCAGTGTCGTCGTCCAGTTGATCTGCCGTATGTCCATCCAGGCAAGTTGGCCGAATGCCATAAGCTTCACCTTGTCTCCTGCATACTCGCCCATTTATTGATAGCAACCGATTAGCGCGGGACCAATCTTGGATTCAGCTGCCGACGATCTCACTGGTCACATCGCACCCCGCCTGCGAGTTACGCCGCACGAAGCGCGCGGAGCGCCCGTCGAACCGGGGCATCTCAGCGCGATCTTGCTGCAACACGGCTCGATGCAACTGCGCTGGTATGCCCCGAACCACTTCGATCCGCAGGCGCCACACGACCGCGACGAGCTTTATGTAGTGGTGGCCGGCTCAGCCTTGTTCATGCGGGCCGAGGAGGCGACGCCGTTCGGTGAGGAGGAAGGCATGGCATTGCATGGCTGCGAGTGGGTTTTGGTCAATCCGGGTGACGCACTGTTTGTGCCCGCCGGAACCCAGCACAGGTTCGAGGCGATGAGCCCGGATTTTGGCGCCTGGGTGATCTTCTACGGCCCAGAGGGTGGCGAGTCTTCGCTGCTGCCCAGTTTGGACCATAGCAACGATCCGCGCCAAAGTCTTACGCAAATCCGGTAGCTGGGTCTGGTTGCTTCAAGCTGATCGCGTCTGCCTGGCCGTGGGAGTGCGGCCGCCGCGTTTGCAACCACCCAGCTTTCTGCCGCTTATAGGTCCATGGGGAAGACACCTGCAATTGTGGTGATCGGCGCGTCGGCGGGCGGGGTGGAAGCCATACGCGCCTTGGCTGCCGCGCTGCCGGCTGGGTTCCCGGCTGCCGTGTTCGTCGTACTGCACATCGGCGCGCACAAAAGCGAGCTACCATGGCTGCTGAACCAGACAGGGTCGTTGCGGGCGTGCCATCCCAAGGATGGCGACCCGATCCATGCTGGCCACATCTACGTAGCCCCGCCGGACCACCACCTGCTGGTCGAGCCTGGGCACGTGCGCCTGACCCGGGGTCCACGCGAGAACTGGGCGCGTCCCGCCGTGGACCCGCTGTTCCGCAGCGCGGCCCGGGCCTATGGCCCCGGCGTGATCGGCGTGATCCTCACTGGAGGGCTGAACGACGGCACGGCAGGCCTGTTCGAGGTCAAGCAGCACGGCGGCGCTACGGTCGTCCAGGACCCGGATGACGCGGAAAATCCGAGCATGCCGCGGAGCGCGCTGCGGCACGTCGCGGTGGACCACTGCCTGCCGCTGCGGGACATCGCGGCGCTGCTCGCAGTACTGGTTGGCAAACGGGAACCTGCTCCTTTCATTAGGGGCGTGCAGGCGATAGCGCCCAAGGCACGGGGGGACGCAATGACGGCAGAGTACAAGCTTGACAACCCCGTTGCGGTGACGTGCCCGGACTGCGGCGGCGCGCTGCGACGCACCGAGTTGGGCACCCTGACCCAGTTTGGCTGCCACATCGGCCACGTTTACACCGCCGAGGTGATGGTGGCGGCGCAGTTTGCGGCGATGGAATGGTCGCTGGGGGCAGCGATGCGCTCCCTCAGCGAGCGCGGCGAGATGTGCCGGCAGATGGCGGACAAGGCCCGGGCTGCTGGGGATGCCGGGCGAGCGTCGGACTGGACCGCGGCCATGCACGAAGCAAAGGAACGGACGGGTGCGCTGCAGGACCTGCTCGGAAAAGAGTGGACGCATCCCGGCGATAGTGAGCCGTTGTCACCCTCAGGCGGGTGACGTCCCTGCGCGTTCAACAACGCTCTTTCCACGGTGCAGCGACAGCATCTGCGCTTCAAGCTCTTGCTCCGTGAAGGGCTTGGTCAGGCGCGGCTGGTTCCGGAACGCTTCGGGCAAGGCCCAATCGCCATAGCCGCTCGCCAGCGCAAAGGGGATGCCGCGCGCGCGAAGCCGGTCGGCCACCGGGAAAACGTGCCCGCCCCTGATGTTGACGTCCAGGATGGCCGCATCCAGGACCTCGCAGTCCGCCATCCGCATGGCAGCGTCCAGCTTACCAACCGGGCCGACCACGACGCAGCCGAGATCCCGCAGCGCATCTTCGATGTAGATGGCGATGAGCATGTCATCCTCCACGACCAGGACACGGAGGCCGGCCAGGCCTGCGGTCTCGGTCACGAAGTTTTCCCGCCGCTGCCGTCCGGCTGCGAGCGGCCAACCTCTTCGGTCAACGGAACAGCGATGGTGCACAGCAGGCCGCTGGCCAGGAACTCCCGGTTGACTTCGGCATCGATCTCGTGGGTCAAAGCACGCTCGATCAGCGTCGTCCCAAACCCGCGCCGCGTGGGCGGCGACACCGCCGGGCCACCGGTCTCGGTCCAAGTGAGCGTCAACGCAGGGACGCCCGCGCCAGGCAGCATGGCCCACGCGACCGTCAGCCGGCCGGAGGTTGTGGACAGCGCGCCATACTTGGCGGCGTTGCTGGCGAGTTCGTGGACCGCCATCGCCAAGGCCAGCCCAGCCTTTGGCGTTAGCGCCACGTCCTGGCCCGTGACAGCGACGTTACCCGCCCCGCGGTCATAGGGCGCCAGCTCGGTTTGCAAAATTGCCCGCAGTGACAACTCGCCATGCCCGGATTGCGTCAGAAGGCTGTGCGCCTTGGCGATGGCCTGAACCCGGCCGTTGATCTCGGTGGCGAAAGCTTCCGGTGTTGGGGTAGTCTTCAGCGTCTGCGAGATCACGGCGGACACGATCGCCAGGATGTTCTTCACCCGGTGATCCAATTCGCCGAGCAGCAAGGCCGCCTTCTGTTCGGCCGCCCTGCGCGCGCTAATATCGCGCGCCACCAGCGACACCCCCGCGATCCGGCCGCTCCCCTCCCTGACCGGCGAGATCGTGACGGATATCTCGACGGGGCAGCCGTTTCTCGTGCTGCCAGCACACTCGAACAACGGGAGCTGCTCGCCGCGCTGTAACTTCCCCAGCATGCCCGCCCAATCCCAGGGTAGGGCATCACTTACCAGCGCCGGCATGGGCTGGCCCACGGCCTCCTTGGCGGAGGCGCCGAACAGCCGTTGGGCGCCGTCATTCCAGCTCGTGACAAGACCGTCGAGGCTGTGAGCGATGATGGCGTCCTGCGACGACTCCACGATGGCGGCCAGCCTGGACCGGGCCTGCTCGTGCTTCTTGCGCTCGGAGATGTCCACGAAGGTGACGACAGCGCCGTCAATGACGTTGTTCAGGTCCCGGTAGGGGCGGACCTGCATCAGGTAGCTCGCGCCGCTCGCGACCACCGCGACCTCGCGCTCGCGCGGGATTAGGGTTTGTAGCACTTGCTGCACATCCTGCCCCAGCCCGTCCCGGGTCAGGTGGGTGACGATGTCCGAGATGGGCCGTCCCTCGTCGCCCTCGCGCACGTTGAAGATGTCTAGCAGCCGCGGCGTGAAGCGCCGGATGCGCATGTTCCGGTCCAGGAACAGGGTGGCGATGGAGGTGCTGTCGAACAGGTTGGCCAGGTCGCTGTTGGTGCGCACCAGGCTGTCGTTGCGGTTGTTCAACTCGGCGTTGATGGTTTGCAGTTCTTCGTTGAGGGATTGCAGCTCCTCCTTGGAGGTTTCCAGCTCCTCGTTGGCCGACTGCAGCTCTTCGTTGACCGAAAGGTATTCCTCGTTGGAGGACTGCAGCTCCTCAATGGCAGCCTCCAGTTCCTCTGACACATTGCGGAGGCGTTCCTTCGTGCCCAGGAGGTCATGGTTCAGCGCTTGAGCGGTTGCACCCCCATCCTCCTGCGAACCAGGCAGCGCCGTAGTCAATGGAACAAAGCTGGCCGGCTCGGTTTCTTGAAACACAACGACGAATAGGCCGCCCTCCCCGGCGGCGGATAACGGCTCCACGATCAGGTTCAGGGTTTCGACGCTGTTGTCCGCCTCGATGCGGAGCGCCTCGTGAATGACGCGCTCCCCGGTCGCGGTTGCTTCCTTGAGCGCGGCCCGTGCGACGGCCCGCAGGTCGGTGTGCAGGAGCGCAAACAGGTTGAGGCTTGCGACGCCGGTTGCCGGCTCCAGGAACTTCGCAGTCTGCCCGGAGAACCGCAGGATGTCGTGCTGCCGGTCCACGACCAGGAACGCCGGGGCATAGCGGGCAACAGCTCGCGCCGCACGCCGATCTATGTCGTCCGCGGCCGGACGCATGGCCGGCTTGGGCGGCAGCGCATTATCCGGCGAGCGCGACAGCGAGAACGCCGGGACGCTCGCAGCCGTGTCGCGCCTGGTGTAGAGCCGGTGGCGCTTGTCGAACGGCGCGAACAGGTGCGCTTGCGACGCGACACCTTCCGAAGATCCCAGGAACAGGTGCCGGCCCGGCCGGAGGGCGTAGTGGAACGTGGTGATGACCCGCTGCTGCAATTGCGGCTCGAAGTAGATCAGCAGGTTGCGGCAGCACACCAGATCTATGCGCGAGAAGGGCGGGTCCTTGACCAGGTCATGGGCCGAGAACAGGCACATCTCCCGGATGTCCTTGGCGACCCGGTAGCTGCCGTCCTCCTTGACGAAGTTCCGCTCCAGCCGCTCGGCCGATACGTCCGAGGCGATGGAGTCGAGGTAAAGCCCGGCCCGCGCGACCGCGATGGCTCGGTCATCCACGTCGGTGGCGAACACCTGGACCAGACGGCGGCACTCGGATTGCAGCAGAGCCTCCCTGAGCAGGATAGCGACCGAATACGCTTCCTCCCCGGTGGCGCATCCGGCCACCCACACCCGGATAGGCTCGGCGCTGCGCGCATCCGCCAGCAACTCCGGGATCACCTTGGCTTCCAGTACCTCGAACGCCTCCCGGTCGCGGAAGAACCGCGTCACACTGATGAGCAGTTCACGAAACAGCATCTCCGCCTCATGCGGCAGCTTCCGAAGCTGCTCGATGTAGTCCACGACTTCGTCGGTCTGCAGCACGTGCATTCGGCGCTGGATGCGGCGCATCAGGGTGCCGGTCTTGTAGTCGCTGAAGTCGCGCCCGAGCCTGCTGTGCAGCACGGCGCAGATTGCCGTCAGGTGGCTCGGCAGGTCCTGGCGTATGCCGTCCGGACCCTTGTGGGCGTCGCCGATCGCGCGGTGGTGCCGGTAGTCCAACAATGCCTGCGGCATGTTCTCGACGGCGAGCACGTGGTCCACGAAGCCACCGGATGCTGCGCTCTGCGGCATGCCCCGCTTGGCGTGATGGTCGAACTCCGCCTGGCTGAGCGTCAGGCCGCCGTGCTCCTTGATCGCGGCAATCCCAAGCGCGCCGTCGCTGCCGAACCCGGACAGGATGATGCCGACCGCGTTCTCGCCCTGGTCCTCGGCGAGCGACGACAAGAAGGTGTTGACCGAAACCCGACGGGCGGCGGGCGGCGCCGGACAGGACAGGTGCAGCAAGCCGCCCTTGATCGTCAGGATGGTGTTGGGCGGAATAACGTGGACTTGGTTTGGACCGATCGCCATGCCGTCCTTGGCAAGATGCACCGGCATCGCGGTGTAGCCGGCGATGATCGAGGTCAGGGAGCTGTCGTAGTTGGGATCAAGGTGCTGGACGATGACGAAGGCCATGCCGATGTCGGCCGGCATCTTCGAGAAGAACTCCTTGAGCGCGTCGATGCCGCCCGCCGATGCGCCAATACCGACGACTAGACGACTTCGTTCCGACGCAGTTGGGTGCTGGGCAACGTCCTCGCCCAACTCGCCCTGACTGGTCGCGTCACGGCCGCTGCCGTCACCAGCTTCGGGCATGCCGGGCGGGTTAGAGTTAATGACCACTACGCACCATGAACGCCTGCCCCGCTTCCCAGCCGTGCCACCTTGTCCCACACAGCAACCAACAACCAGGAAAACGAACGACATCCTTGTGGCTGCCCAGGAAGGCGGAACAGCTCGCATGAACCATTGGAGAATTTGTATGGGTCAAAGTTGCAAGATTGCATCCTGGCCTAGGCCTATTTTGGTGATTGCTACTCCCATATTGATCGGTTACGTCCGGCTTTCGAAAAGCGGCCAATGCCGGACGCTTCGGCTTGGATCACGCGTGTCCGCTATCGGTCGTATCCGGACATAGCGGCCGCAGCGGTCAACAAGGGATGCTGATGGCCAACTGTCCCGTTGGGTTCAGCTAGTGCGTTGCTGTGCCGAGGTTCTCATGTTCGATCCGGAACGGCGCCAGCGCGGTCTTGCCGCAGTCAGGTGAACCTCCACAGGCTGCTTCAACTCATGACAAACAACTCTTTGTCGTGAGTTGTCCAACGACGGGCTAAAACGAGCGCTTTCCTTTACGACAACCCCATATCAATCAATTGACGAATAATCTGCTCTTGTAGAGGTTGTCGTGAGCAGGTTGAGGTACGAAGGATGACGGAGCTGGTCGGCTACGCCAGGGTGTCCACCCGCGAGGAGCGGCAGGTGTTCGATCGCCAGGTAGACGCGCTCAAGGCCGCCGGGTGCGAGCGCGTCTTCGAGGACCGCGGCAGCGGTGCCAGCACGGAGCGGGCCAGCTTGAAGGAATGTCTGGGTTACCTCCGCCGCGGCGACGTGCTGGTCGTGCTCGACCTCGACCGCCTGGGCCGCCTGGCTGGTGAGCTGATCCGCCTCGTGGACGAGCTGGAGGCCAAGGGCGTGGGCTTCCGCGCGCTGAACGCCTCGTTCGACACCACGACGCCCATGGGTCGCGCCTTCCTGCAAATCCAGGCAGCCTTCGCCGAGATGGAGCGCAACGTCATCCGCCAGCGGGTCAAGGAAGGCATCGCCGCTGCGCGTGCTCGCGGACGCAAGGGCGGTCGCCCCCGCCTGATGACGCCCGAGCGGTTGCGTTACGCTCAGCACCTCATGGCGGACAGCCGCCGCAGCATCCCCTCGATCTGCCGCGAGCTGGGCGACGTGCCTGCGAGCACGCTCTATCACTACCTACACGCGGACGGCACGCTCAAGGAGCCGGGCGTCAGACTACTCGGGACAAGTACCGCCGGGGAAGGGCAGGGGGCTCCTTCCTGAACAGCCGGAGGTCGTCCGCCGCACCAGTCCAGCTACCGCCGGACCTGGTGGAAGCGCACTCACAATCTCGCACTTGCTCAAGTCTGGTCGTTCTGCTTGTCGTAGAAGAATGAACTGCGTGCTCCCCTTCCTTACCCGCCGGAACCTGATCCTCAAGGTATCCGCCCTGTTCGCTGCGAACAGCATACCTGCCCACGCTGCCACTGGGGACGCGATTGCGGCCATTGAGCAGTCCCACGGCGGCCGCCTCGGTGTCTTTGCTCTCGACACCGGAACGGGACGAACACTCGCCCATCGTCCTGACGAGCGCTTCCTATTGCAGAGCACGTTCAAGGGCATTCTCGCGGCCATGGTCCTGTCCCGTGTCGATGGAGGCCAGGACGATCTCGGGCGTCCTGTGACCTACAGCGCCAAGGACTTGCTGCCTGCGTCACCAGTGACGGCAGCACACGCCGCGGGAGGCCGGTTGACGGTCGGGGAGCTTTGCCAGGCTATCCTAGAGCGGAGTGACAACACGGCAGCAAACCTCCTGCTCGCGCGAGTGGGCGGCCCGGAAAGCCTAACGTCCTACGCGCGTGGCCTCGGTGACACGGTGACGCGCTTCGATCGTTACGAGCTTGTCGAAGGCTGGTCCGGCACCATGGACACCACCACGCCTCGGGCCATCGCTGGATCAGCCGCGACGGTCGTTCTCGGGAACACCCTGAAACCGGAGTCGCGCACGCTGCTCCAGCGCTGGATGAGGGCAAACGTGGTGGGCCAAACCCGCCTGCGCGCGTCGCTCCCTCCGGACTGGGCCGCGGGCGACAGGACCGGAACCAGCAAAGGCGTGTGCAACGATTACGCGGTGGCCTGGCCTCCGGGACGAGCACTGGCTGTGACAATGAATTTTGGCCCAGCAGTGCTGATGAATTCTGGCCCACCTC
>CAXTDP010000150.1:0-9957 GCA_964242295.1 uncultured Acetobacteraceae bacterium
CGCGGTCCAGCACCTCGGCGTCGCCGTGACCCCAGCCCAGGCGGAGCAGCACGTTACACATGGCCTCCGGCAGGATGCCCTCCTGCTGGAAATCCAGCACGCTGCTGGCGCCGTGCCGCTTGGACAGCTTGCCGCCGTCGGGTCCGTGTATCAGCGGCAGGTGGGCAAAGCGCGGCAGCTCCCAGCCCATCGCCTGGAACACCTGTATTTGCCGGAAGGTATTGGTCATGTGGTCGTCGCCGCGGATGACGTGGGTGATGTCCATGTCGTGGTCGTCCACCACGACGGCGTGCAGATACGTCGGTGTGCCGTCGCTGCGCAGGATGATCATGTCGTCCAGCTCGCTATTGGCGACGCGGACGGTGCCCTGCACCAGGTCTTCCACCACTGTCTCGCCCTCCTGCGGCGCACGCAGTCGGATGACGGGAGCGACGCCAGGCGGAGCATCCGCCGGGTCGCGGTTGCGCCAGCGGCCGTCATAGCGGGGCGGGCGGCCCTCGGCCATCGCGCGCTCCCGCATCTCGCGCAGCTCCTCCGCGCTGGTGTAGCAACGGTAGGCCTGGCCGGCGGCCAGCATGGCGAGTGCCACCTCGGCGTGACGGGCCTGGCGGGTGGACTGGAACACCGGCGGCTCGTCCGCCTGCAGGTCCAGCCAGGCCAGCGCATCCAAAATCACCTGGGTATTGGCCGCAGTGCTGCGCTCCCGATCGGTGTCCTCGATCCGCAGCAGGAACTGCCCGCCGTGATGCCGGCTGAACAGGAAGTTGAACAACGCGGTGCGGGCACCGCCAATATGCAGTTGGCCGGTCGGGCTGGGGGCGAAGCGGGTGCGGACGGTCATGCCGGCTGCATAACACGCCCGGCGGTGGCGTGAAGGGGCGCGAGGGTATAGCATTTGCTTAATCGGGCCAGCGCAGGACGCCTCCCGTGCCGGAGCCGCCGTGCAGCACGCCATCACCGCCGCCGAGCTATTCCTCTACCAGATACGGCCACTGCGCGTCGCAGCCCTATGGCACGCCTGGGTCGAGGCAGAGCGGGGGCGCTTCGTTCCGTGGCTCACGGTCGCGGCGATGGCCGGCGTCGGCCTGTACTTCGCCCAACCTGCGGAGCCCGCATGGTGGGCAGGGATAGCCGGCCTGCCGGCGTCGCTGCTGGCCTGCGCCGTGGGATGGCGTCATCCCGTGTCCCGGGCGGCGGCGCTGGTCGGTGTGGCGGCGACCGCTGGCTTCCTGTCGGCGCAGATGCAAACCCGGCGCGCCCTGCCGATCGAGGCGATCCCGACCAAGGCGGCCATCCTGACCGGCACCGTCCGGTCGGTGGACATCCTGCCGGAAGGGCGGCGCGTCACCTTGTCCGGAGCACGGCTCGATCCGGCCGGGCCGCCACTCGCCAGGTCCGTGCGGGTCCGCCTGCGCCGGGGCGACCCGGTGGAGGTCGCCGCCGGGGACAGGGTGCAGATACGCAGCCTGGTGCGTCCGCCGGCGTCGCCTGCCTATCCCGGGGCCTGGGACCTGCAGCGCGACGCCTTCTTCTCCGGGCTTGGCGCGTCCGGCTATGCCCTGAACCCGGTGGTCACATTGGAGCGCGCGCAGCCCTCGGGCGCCGCGGCAGTGTTGCAGGCGCTGCGTGACGGCATCGCCCGGCGGGTGCTGGAGGACCTGCCGGGGCCGCAGGGCGCGGTCGCCAGCACCCTGCTGACCGGGACGACGCTGGCAATCCCGCAGGCGGACCGGGAAGCCTTCCGCGACTCCGGCCTGGCGCACCTGCTCGCGGTGGCCGGGCTGCATATCGGCATCGTCATGGGCCTGTTCATGGGCACGACCCGGCTGGGACTGGCCGCAGTGGAGCATACGGCGCTGCACTGGCCGACCAAGGCCATCGCCGGGGCGGCGGCACTGGCGGCAGGAGCGTGCTACCTGCTGCTGACCGGCGCGCACGTGCCGATCATGCGCAGCTTCGCAATGGCATGCCTGGTGACCCTGGGCATCGTCGTCGGCCGCCGGGCACTGTCGCTGCGGGGGCTGACCTTGGCCGCCGCCGCCATCATCCTGATCGCGCCGAACGAGGTCGTGGGCGTCAGCTTCCAGATGAGCTTCGCGGCGGTGCTGGCGCTGATCTCCGGCTACGAGGCCATGCGTCCGCTGCTGGCGCGGCTGCACGGCGACAGCATGCGGCTGCGGGTGCTGTCCCATGCCGCCGCGCTGACCCTGACCAGCCTGCTGGCCGGGACAGCGTCGGCACCTTATGGCGCCTACCACTTCGGGCACGTCCAGGCCTACTTCATCCTGGCGAACCTCCTGGCGGTTCCGTTATGCGCGTTCTGGGTCATGCCGGCGGGGATGGCCGCGCTGTTCCTGATGCCGCTTGGGCTGGAGCGGCTGGCCCTGGTGCCGATGGGATGGGGGATCGAGGCGATCCTGTGGATCGGCCGCACCGTGTCGTCCTGGCCAGCGGCGACCATGCCGGTACCGGCGATGCCGGGCTGGGGACTGGTGGTGTTCAGCGCCGGGTTGGCCTGGCTGGGGCTGTGGCGGTCCCGCGCGCGGCTGCTCGGTGTGCCGGTGATGCTGGCCGGGCTGCTGTCGCCACTGTCCATCGCGCCGCCGGACCTGCTGATGTCCAGCGACGCCCGGCTGATCGCACTCCGCGATGGCGGATACTGGGTACAGGCGCGGTCCGGTGGGTCCAAGTTCGTGCTGGACGCCTGGCGCGACCATCTGGCCGCCGGCCCGCTCCGGCCATTGCAGGAGGGACCGCCGGCATCCTGCACCGCCACGGGATGCTGGATGGAATCCGGCGGCCTGCTGTTGCTCCGCGACTCGTCGCGCGTGACCGACTGCACCGGCGTGCGACTGCTGGTATCGGCTGAACCGGTGCGGGGCGAGTGCCCAGCCAGTGTGCCCTACCTGGACCGGTTCAGCGTTTGGCGGGACGGCGCCCAGGCGGTCTGGCTGACCGCCGACGGGCCGCACATCGTGTCCGATCGCGCCTACCGCGGCGACCGTCCCTGGGTGCCGCCGCTGCCGACGCCCAGGCGCAGCGTGCCAAACCTGCCAATGGCTGCGACGGAAGACCTGCCGCCTGCCACCGACGAGTAGGACCTAGAACTTCCGCAGCAGCGCCACCAGCCGGCCCTGCACCTTGACCCGGTCCGCCGGGAAGATGCGTATCTCATGCCGCTTGTTCGCAGGCTCCAACGCGACGGAATTGCCGCGGCGGCGCAGGCGCTTCAGCGTCACCTCGGCGTCGTCAATCAAGGCGACAATGATCTGGCCGTTGTCGGCGGACTCACCCTTGCGGATCACGACGGTGTCGCCGTCCAGGATGCCGGCCTCGATCATGGAGTCGCCAGCGACCTCCAGGGCATAATGCTCCCCGTTGCCGAGCAGCGCGACCGGCACCTCGACATGCGCGCCGGCATCACGCAGCGCCTCGATCGGCAGGCCGGCGGCAATCCGCCCATACAACGGAAGCTGCACGGCGGCAGCCTCGTTGGCAGCCCGCACGCCGGGCAAGCGGCCGGAAAAGTCGCCGTGTATGACGTTGGGGGAAAAGGCTGGCGTCTCGACCTCCCCGTCCAGAATGGGGTCGGCAACCACCTCGATCTCACGCCCGGTCTCGTTCGGCAGGCGCACCACCTCCAGCGCACGGGCGCGATGATGCCGCCGGCGCAGGAAGCCCCGTTCCTCCAATGCCGAGATCAGGCGGTGGATGCCGGACTTGGACCGGAGCTGCAGCGCCTCTTTCATCTCCTCGAAGCTTGGGGAAAAGCCCGTCGCCTTCAGGTGCTTGTCTATGAACGTCAGCAGCTCGTGCTGTTTACGGGTCAACATAGGACATATCTCTCGCGTGCCCGGCAGGGAGCAGCCGGCGAATCGGGTCAAATATGGAACAAACCGGCAACCGTGGTTGTTCTAGGTTGGTTCGCACCCTGTCGTCAACCTGTTTGCTAGAGACCTAGACCCTCAAGGCGCAGCACGGGAACATGCGTTCCGGCCGGCGCTGCCGGTGCATGCGGCGGGCGGATCACCAGGCCCTGCGCTTGTGTCAGCACATGCAGCAAGGAAGAGTCCTGGCGGGGGAACGGCGTCGCGCAGTCCACCCCGTCCAACCCCATGGCGATTGTGGAGCGAAGGTAGTCCTCCCGATGGTCATTCTCCGCGACGTCCCTACCGAGCGGCATGGCTACGCTGGGCAGGGGATCGCCGGCCATGCCGGACAAGCGGCCGAGCGCCGGCCACAGGAACAGTATCGCGCATACCAGGGCCGACACCGGATTGCCTGGCAATCCCAGGACGGGGATGCCGTGCAGGGCGCCGGATAGCAGCGGCTTGCCGGGCCGCATGGCGATCCGCCAGAAATCCAGCACGAAGCCCTGCTGCGCCAGCCCGGCCTGCACCAGGTCATAATCCCCAACGCTTGCGCCCCCAGTCGTCACCAGCATGTCGAGGCCCGGCACACCCTGGGCCGCCTGGGCCACCGCATCGGCAGTGTCGCGCGCAATCGGCAGCATCACCGGCTCGCCGCCACCCGCGCGGACCAGCGCGGCCAGCGCGTGCACGTTCGAGCTGACGATGCTGCCGGGACCAAGCGGGTCGCCCGGCATGGCGATCTCGTCGCCCGTCGCCAGCAAGCCGACGCGGGGGCGCCGGTGAACGGTGACCCACGGGTGGTTGCCTGCTGCCGCCAACCCAACGGCACGGGCGCCCAACCGGGTGCCAGCCGGCACCAGCTCCATCCCTTGCCGGAAATCGCCGCCTGCCGGGCGGATGTGGCGTCCGGCCTGGGCCGCTGTGTTCAGCGTCATGGTCCCATCGTCCGCAGTCACATCCTCCTGCGCTACCACGCAGTCCGCGCCGTCTGGGATGCCGCTGCCGGTATAGAGCCGGATTGCCTCGCCCGGGCCGACCTGACCCGTGAACGGATGGCCTGCCGGCGCACGGCCGGCAACCCGGAGCCGTGTGCCAAGAGCGCCATCCGAGGCGCGCAGGGCATATCCGTCCATCGCGGACACATCCGTCGGAGGCTGGGTGAGCCGGGCTAGGATCGGGGCGGCCGTGACCCGGCCCCAAGCGTCGGACAACGCCACCACCTCGACCGCGGTCAGGCGCAGCCCGGCGATGATGCGGGCGCGCGCTTCGGCGACCGGCAGCACTGCTTAGTCCTGCCGGAACGCGCCGGACGCGCCGCCGTCCTTGTGGACGATCCGCAGACCGTCAATCCGCATGCCTCGGTCCACTGCCTTGCACATGTCGTAGACAGTCAGTGCCGCGACGCTGGCCGCCGTCAGGGCCTCCAGCTCGACCCCGGTGCGCCCGGTGGTGCGCACGGTGGCGGACACGTCCACGCCGGTCCGGTCTGATGAAGCCTGCAGGTCCACGGTCACGGCGGAGATCGGCAGGGGATGGCACAGGGGGATCAGGTCAGCAGTGCGTTTGGATGCCATGATCCCGGCCAGCCGCGCAACCCCGATCACATCACCCTTTTTGGCCTGTCCAGACAGGATCAGGGCCAGGGTGGCAGGCTGCATCAGGACACGCACCTTGGCCGTCGCCGTACGGTCGGTTTCCGGCTTGGCGGACACGTCCACCATTACCGCCCGTCCCTCGGCATCGAAGTGCGTCAGCGCCGTCATGCAGTCTTACCCAACAGCGCACGGGTCGCTGCACCCACATCGGGCTGCCGGAGTAAACTCTCGCCGACCAGGAAGCAGTTCGCCCCGGCGTCTGCCAGCCTCAGCACGTCGGCATGGGTGCGTATGCCGCTCTCGGCGATCAGGAAACGGTCGGACGGCACATGCGGCGCAAGCTCCTCCGTAATTTCCAGGCTAGTCCGCAACGTCTTGAGGTCTCTGTTGTTGATGCCGATCAGCTGCGTTTCCAGCCCCAGGGCGCGGTCCAGCTCGTGCCGGTTGTGCACCTCGGCCAGCACGTCCATGTCCAGCGCCCGGGCAAGCTCCTCCATCTCACGCGCTCGGGCGTCAGACAGTGCGGCCAGGATCAGCAGGACGCAGTCGGCGCCCATGGCACGGCTTTCATAGATTTGCCATGGGTCCAGCATGAAGTCCTTGCGCAGAACCGGCATGCCAACGGCGCCGCGTGCTGCGCGAAGGTGTTCAGCTTCGCCCTGGAAATACGGCTTGTCCGTTAGCACCGACAGGCAGGTGGCCCCGGCGGCTGCATAGGTCTTCGCGAGTTGGACGGGATTGAAATCGTCTCGGATAACGCCCGCCGAGGGTGAAGCGCGCTTAATCTCCGCAATCAAGCCATAGCGTCCATCACCGACTGCGTGCTTCAGCGCATGGCCGAAACCCCGGGTTGGATGCCGCTTCGCATCTTGGCGGCTGGCCAGCGTGGGCAAGGGCTGGCCGGCCTTGCGTCGTTCCACCTCGGCCCGGGTGTCGGCACAAATCTGCGATAAGGCATCGGGAACGGCGACATCCATATTAACCTCTAACAATCCGCGGCAGTTGCACGGCGCAGCTTATCCAGTGCGGCAAGTGCCTGGCCGCCATCAATTGCGGCAGCGGCCAGGAAGGCTCCCTCACGAAGGTCGCCGGCACGATCAGCAACAACCATGCCAGCGGCGGCATTCAGCAGCACCGTGTCCCGATATGCGCTGACCTCGCCCCGCAGCAACGCAAGCAGGGTCGCCGCGTTCGTTGCAGCATCGCCGCCACGTATGGCGTCCACTGGCGAGCAGCGCAGCCCGGCCATGTCCGGGGTGACGGAGAAGCTGCGCAGGGCGCCGTCCTTCAACTCAGTCACCTGACTCTCGCCGGCAACCGTCAGCTCATCCAAGCCCTGCCCATGGACGAGCCAAGCGCGTTGCGTGCCGAGCAGATGCAGCGTTTCCGCCATCGGCGCCAGCCAACGGGGATCATACACGCCGGTCAGTTGCCGCCGCACCCCGGCTGGATTGGCTAGCGGTCCCAGCAGGTTGAAGATGGTGCGCGTCCCCAGCTCCACCCGCGGACCCGCGGCATGGCGCAACGCCGCATGATGCCGGGGGGCGAACAGGAAGGCGCAGCCAGCCTCCCGCAGCACGCCGGGCAAACGTTCGAGCGGCACGTCCACGTTGACGCCAAGTGCGGTCAGCACGTCGGCTCCGCCGGTCAGCGAGGACAGGTTGCGGTTGCCGTGCTTGGCGACGGGCACGCCGCAGCCGGCCAGGACGAAGGTGACGGCCGTGGACACGTTCAGCGTGCCCCTGCCGTCGCCGCCGGTGCCGCAGACGTCCACCGCGTCGGGCGGGGCAGCCACGGTGGCCATCCGGGCACGCATGGCGCGGACGGCGCCAGTCAACTCGCCGACCGTTTCCCCGCGGACGCGCATCGCCATCAACATGCCGGCAATCTGCGCCGGCGTCGCCTCCCCGGACATGATGATGCCGAACGCGTCCTCCGCCTCGTCTGCCGACAGGGCGGCACCGTCCGCCAGTCGGGCCAGCACCGGTTTCAGGGTGGACAAGCTACGCCGCGCGGGCCGGCGTGCGCGAGGCCGGGGCGTTGGCGCCGCGGGCGATGGCGAGAAAGTTGGCCAGGATGTCGTGCCCGTGCTCCGAGGCGATGCTCTCGGGATGGAACTGTACGCCGAACACCGGCAGGGTCCGGTGGCGCAGGCCCATGATGGTGCCGTCCTCGGTCCAGGCAGTCGCGACCAACTGCTCCGGCAGGGTTACCGCGTCCACGATCAGGCTGTGGTAGCGCGTGGCCCGGAACGGGCTGGGCAGCCCGGCGAACACGTCGGTCCCGTCGTGCCGGACCGGGCTGACCTTGCCGTGCATCGGGACGGACGCGCGCACCACGTCGCCGCCGAACACTTGGCCGATTGCCTGGTGGCCCAGGCAGACGCCCAGCACCGGGATGCGTCCGGCGGCGGCCCCGATCAGGTCGCAGCAAATGCCCGCCTCGGCCGGGGTGCAGGGGCCGGGCGACAGCACGATCGCCTCCGGCGCGCTGGCCATCGCCTGCTGCACCGTCCAAGCGTCGTTGCGTATGACCTGGCTTTTTGCGCCGAGGTCGCCGAGGAAGTGGACGAGGTTGAAGGTGAAGCTGTCGTAGTTGTCTATCAGCAGGATCATGGCTCAGGCTTTCAGGGCGGCGAAGCGCACTGCCTCTTCGGCGGCGCGGAACAGGGCGCGGGACTTTTGCCGGGTTTCCTCCCACTCGCCCTCGGGGGTGCTGTCGGCGACGACGCCGCCGCCAGCCTGCACATACATCGTCCCATCCTTCACCACCGCGGTGCGCAGGCCGATGCAGGTGTCCATCGTACCGTTGGCGGCGAAGTAGCCGATGCAGCCGGCGTAGATGCCGCGCCGGGTCGGCTCCAGCTCCTCGATGATCTCCATGGCGCGTATCTTGGGGGCGCCAGTCAGCGTGCCCGCAGGGAAGCCGCCGACCAGGGCGTCGAGTGCGTCCAACTCGGGACGCAGCCTGCCCTCGACGGTGGAGGAGATATGCATGACGTGGCTGAACCGCTCGATGGCAAAGCTTTCCGTCACCCGCACGCTGCCCAGTTCCGCCACTCGGCCCACGTCGTTGCGCCCGAGATCCAGCAGCATCAGGTGCTCCGCCCGTTCCTTAGGATCGGCCAGCAACTCGGCCTCCAGTTGCCGGTCGTGTTCCGGGGTGCTGCCGCGGGGCCGGGTTCCGGCCAGGGGACGCAGGGTCACGGTGCCGTCGCGCAGGCGGACCAGTACCTCCGGGCTGCTGCCAACCACCGCAAAGCCGCCGAAGTCGAGGAAGAACAGGAACGGCGCCGGGTTGATGCGCCGCAGCGCCCGGTAAAGCGCGAAGGGCGGCAGGGCGAACGGCACCGTGAACCGCTGGCTCGGCACGACCTGGAAGGCATCGCCGGCGGCAATATACTCCTTCATGCGGTCCACGATCGCCATGAACTCGGCCTTGGTCAGGTTGGATTGCGGCTCGGGCTGCGGCGGCAGGGCAACGGGCGGGGCGGCGTGGGGCAGGGGGCGCATCAGCGCGGCATCGGCCTGGGCCAGGGCCGCCTGCGCCTGGTCCCATGCGGCCTCCGCGGAAACGCCGGGCTGGGGGTAGATCGGGGCGGCCAGGGTCAGCTCGTCCTTCACGTTGTCGAATACGGCAAATACCGTGGGGCGGATCAGAATCGCCTCCGGCAGTCCGACCGAGTCAGTATTCTTGTTCGGCAGCCGCTCCATCAGCCGCACCATGTCGTAGCCGAGGTAGCCGACCAGGCCGCCCAGCATCGGCGGCAGGTGGTCCGGCAAATCAAGCTGCGCTTCCTGGATCAGGGCGCGCAGGCTGTCCAACGCCGGGCGATCATCCGGCACGAAGGCATGCGGGGCGGAGCGGGCGTGCCGGTTCACCTCGGCCCGGCCGCCGCGGCAGCGCCACACCAGGTCGGGGTCCATGCCGATGATCGAGTAGCGGCTGCGGGCCGACCCACCCTCGATGCTTTCCAGCAGAAAGGAGTTGGGGCGGCCATGCGCCAGCTTGAGAAAGGCGCCGACCGGCGTTTCCAGGTCGGCGACGCCGGTGGTCCAGACCAGGGTGCCGCGCCCGGCGTCGTAGCTGCTGCGGAATTGGGCCTGGGTCGGAGGGATTGCGTTCATGGTGCCGTATATTGAGGTGAGAAGCTAAGAAGCGATGCGCTAAGACGGGGGCTGCACGATGCTGTCCAGCACCTGCTGGTTGACGGAGGGCCGCATCCGGGTGCGCAGGGCCGAGGCATAGACGTTCTGCACGTCCTGGCTCATGGAATCGGCAAGCTGCTTGCGGGTTTGCCCGGCGCCGATCGGGTCGGCGGCCATGTCCGGCTTGGACACGTCGCCCAGCGCGGCGACCAGGAACGCCTCGGGGACCTCAACCATCGTGGCCTCCTTCGGCTTGAGGCTGAAGGCCGCCGTCGCCAACTCCTGCGGCACGCCGGGCGGCGGTGCGCCGCGCGGCAGCGGCGGGGTGCGCTGCACACGCAG
>CAXTDP010000151.1:0-9945 GCA_964242295.1 uncultured Acetobacteraceae bacterium
GTGATCGGCTTCGACGAGCCGCTGGCCCATGCGATCCAGGCCGGCGCCGACGCCGTGCTGGTGCCATCGCGGTTCGAGCCGTGCGGCCTCGTACAGATGTGCGCGCTGCGTTACGGCGCGATGCCGGTGGTGGCGCGGGTGGGCGGACTGTCCGACACCCTCATAGACGCGAACCCCGTCGGCCTCGCCGCGGGCGTCGCGACGGGCATCACCTTCTCGCCCGTGACCCTCCCGGCCCTCGAAGGCGGCCTGGCCCGGGCCGCAGCCCTATGGGCGCGTCCATCCGACTGGGCACAGACGCAGCGCAACGCCATGCGCGCCGAGGTCGGCTGGGCCGGCCCGGCACGAGAGTACGCCGCCCTCTACAAGCAGGTCGTCAAAGTGTGAACCACTTCTCCCTCTCCCTCCGGGAGAGGGTCGGGGTGAGGGAAGCGGCAAGCGCCAACCCCAATCTACCGGGCGCTTGCTCCGCCACAGCCCAAAAACAGTCCACGCGGCCTCCCTCACCCCAACCCTCTCCCGAAGGGAAAGGGAGCCAGCACAGTCCCACGAGGGACTAGCCACCCCCACCGTTCATCGCTAACCCATTGGCCCGTGCATCCGGAGAAGCCATGCGTTACGCCCTGGACAGCCTGATCCGGCGCTTCCTCGTCGTCGGCAGCCTGCAGGTCCGCTACCCCGACGGCCATGTATCCCGCCACGAGGGTGCGCCCGGCCCGGCCGTCGCCTTCACCGTCTCCGACTGGGCCGCCGTGCGCCGAATGGTGCTGAACCCCGGGCTGGCGCTCGGCGAAGGCTACATGGACGGCGCCATCGCCCCAGAAGGCTGCACCATCTACGACGCCCTGGACCTGTTGATGACCAACCTCGTGCAGGGCGGCCGTCAGCCGGTGATGGCCCTGCACGGCCTACTCTCCGCCGCGCTGAAACGTTGGGCGCAGTTCAACCCCGCCGCCCGCGCCCGCCGCAACGCCGCGCATCACTACGACCTGAACGGGCGGCTGTATGCCCTGCTGCTGGATGCCGACCGCCAGTACTCCTGCGCCTACTTCCCAACCGGCGACGAAACCCTGGACGAGGCCCAAGCCGCCAAGAAGCGCCTGATCGCCACCAAGCTGCTGCTCCGCCCGGGCCTGCGCGTGCTGGACATCGGCTGCGGATGGGGCGGCATGGCGCTGACGCTGGCGCGCGAGCACGGTGTCTACGTCACCGGCATCACCCTGTCCGAGGAACAACTCGCCGCCGCCCGCGCCCGCGCCGTGGACGCCGGGCTGCAGGACCGGGTGCGGTTCGAGCTGCTGGACTACCGCGCGCTCGCCGGCGAATGGGACCGCATCGTCTCCGTCGGCATGTTCGAGCACGTGGGCGTCAACCATTACCGCGGTTTCTTCGGCGTGCTGCGCCGGGTTCTGGCGCCGGACGGGGTGGCGCTGCTGCACAGCATCGGCCGCAGCCACGGCCCCGCCACCACGAATGCCTGGCTCGCCAAGTATATCTTCCCCGGCGGCTATTCCCCGGCGCTCAGCGAGGTCCTGCCCGCCGCCGAAGCCAGCGGTCTCCATGTCACCGACCTGGAGGTGCTGCGCCTGCACTACGCCGAAACCCTGCGGCACTGGCGCAGCAACCTGCTGGCCCGGCACGACGCGGTCGCCGCGCTTTACGACGAGCGCTTCTGCCGCATGTTCGAGTTTTACCTCGCCGGCGCCGAGCTGGCGTTCCGCCACACCGGCCACATGGTCTGGCAGATGCAGCTTGCGGCGTCGGTGGACGCGGTTCCGCTGACCCGCGACTACCTGTGGCAGCCCGGCGCCACCGTGGCCCGGCAGCCACATCCGGCGTTGTCCCCCTAATCCACAGCCATCCACAGGCGGGGACTCTGCCCGGACCCGGCAGGATGGGTTATGCTGCGCGACCCATGAACGAGATCAACTCCCCGCTGCTCGGCCTGTCCCAGCGCCTGCCGCCCTCCAACCACCAGGCGGAGCAGGCGCTGCTGGGCGCGCTGCTGGCCAACAACAAGGCCTACGAGCGGGTCAGCGAATTCCTGTCGCCCGAGCACTTTGCAGACTCCGTGCACGGCCGCATCTACCAAGCCATCGTGCGCCGGGTGGAAGCGGGTCAACTGGCCGACGCCGTGACCCTGAAGGCGGAGTTCGAGCACTCCGGCCTGCTCGACGAGGTCGGCGGCACCGCCTACTTCGCGCAACTGCTGATGGCGATGGTCGGCATCATCAACGCCGGCGAGTATGGCCGCGCTGTCCACGACGCCTGGCTGCGCCGGCAGTTGATCGATATCGGCGAGGTCGTCGTCAACAACGCCTTCGGCATGGAGGCCGAGCTGGACGGCCGCCAGCAGATCGAGCTGGCCGAGTCGGAGCTGTTCCGCCTGGCGACCCAGGGCGGCAACGACGGCGGCTTCGTCACCTTCGAGCGGGCGCTGACCGACGCGATCCTCGGGGCGGAGCGGGCGTTCCGCCGGGCCGGCCACGTGAGCGGGCTGAGCACCGGGCTGCGCGACCTGGACAAGAAGACCGGTGGCCTGCACCCCTCCGACCTGATGATCCTCGCCGGCCGCCCCGGCATGGGCAAGACGGCGCTGGCGACCAAGATCGCCTTCGGCGCCGCGCACGCCCTGGTGCGTGAGGCCCGCTCCGCCGACCCGAATGCGCTGCCCAAGGGGTCGGTCGCGGTGTTCTCCCTGGAAATGAGCGCGGAGCAGTTGGCGACCCGCCTCCTGGCGGAGGAGGCGCGGGTGTCCGGCGACCGCATCCGCCGGGGTGAGATCGGCCAGAAGGACTTCGACCGCTTCGTGCAGGTCAGCCGGGAGATCGCCGGGCTGCCGCTGCACATAGACGACACCCCGGCCATCACCCTCTCGGCGCTGCGCACCCGGTGCCGGCGGCTGAAGCGGACCAAGGGCCTGAGCCTAGTGGTGATAGACTACCTGCAACTGATGCGCCCAAGCGTCGGCACTAAGCCAGAAAGCCGGGTGCTGGAGATCAGCCAGATCACCCAGGGGCTGAAAGCCATTGCCAAGGAGCTGGCAGTCCCGGTCCTGGCGCTGTCCCAGCTATCCCGCGCCGTGGAAAGCCGCGAGGACAAGCGGCCGCAACTGTCGGACCTGCGCGAATCCGGCACCATCGAGCAGGACGCCGACATGGTGCTGTTCGTTTACCGTGACGAATACTACCTGCAGCAGCGCGCCCCGAAGCAGATGGCCTTCGACAGCGAGGACAAGTTCCAGTCCGCGCTGGACAAGTGGCAGCGCGACATGGAGCTGGTCCACAACAAGGCCGAGATCCTGATCGAGAAGCAGCGGCACGGGCCGACCGGCAAGATAGACGTGCTGTTCGAGGGCGAGTTCACCCGCTTCGCCGACCTGGACGTGATCCATGCCGGGGATGACTGACGCCATCCAAGTCCGGGACCGGCCGTTGGTAAGTCATCGCCATGAATCGCTTGCGGCGTGCAGGTGCAGGAAGGCCAGCCCAGGCATCTGACCGGAGGGCGCCGACTCGCCGGGTTGCCCACGATCGCAAAGGCCATGATGAGCTGCGGCAGCGGGCGCAATGCTTGCCCGCATCGGGTCCGCCGCGCCCTAAGTCCGAGCTCCCAACTGCCCGCCGGACGTTGTGCGGGCCCGGTTGCCAAGCAGGTTGACCCTACGGTGGACGGCACGTATCAGGGCGACAAGTTCCCGCATGTGCGGGGGCTTGGTGATGAAGTCGTCGGCGCCGAAATCCCCGCCAATCACCTGATCCGCCTCGTCCAGCATGCCGGACAGCACTATGACGCCGCAGTTCCTTGGCGAGCCGAGCATGGCAACCAACGACCGCCCGTCCATGTCGGTAAGGACCAGGTCCAACAGCACGACATGCGGCTTGAAGTTGCTTTTCAAGTCCAAGGCCGCGTGTCCGCTGCTCGCCCAAACCGCCATCAGCCCAGCCCGCGTGAACCCCCGCAAGATCGCGCGGGCGACGTCCGCCTCATCCTCGATGAGCAGCACACGCAAGCTATCCTGATCGTAGCTCGCCAAAGTGTCAGTCCTTCGCACGCTTGCGTTCCGGTCCGGCGGCACGCAGAGGTGCGGTTCTCCTCAAGACTGGCCAAACCGGCGGCGCCGATAGCCGATGGGCCAGGCGGCCAGTTGCTGGCCTGCTATGCTTGAACCGCATCATTGCTCCGTTCCAATCCATGCCCAGGAGTTGCACCTATCTCTCCTCATACTCCGAAAGGAAGAAATCGGATGCGAAATGGATTGCTGATTTCAGTGTCTGGCCGTGCAAGCCCGCTGCAGCGACCAGCAAAGCCACCAAAATTCATAAGCCACCGAGACGCGAGCCATCGAGACTGATAGCAACCAGCAATTGCTGCGCCGCCGCTCGCCGGCGCACGTCAACGCGTGCAGCGTCATCCGGCGACACCGATGCCCCGGTGGTGGCATGCAACGATCCGCCGGGCGACCTGGCTCCCGGTGATGCGCCGCCACCAAGCCCGCCAGCGACACGCCGGCAAACAACCCTGAAGCCGACCTGCGGCGACCGCCGGGCCGCAATGGCGGAAGCCTATCCCGCAGGCGGGAGCCGTGCTGTGCGATCCCCGTGCTGGGCGTTCCCCTGCTGGGCGTCCAAAATCAGCCGCCGACGGTGATGGCGCCCTGATACCTGACGGGACCGGTGGGCTGCCCTGTCGGCGAGCCGCCCGCAGGCTCATCGCTGAGCAGCAGTTGCGTGCCGGCTTGGGCTGGTGCGCGCAGTTGGGCGCGTCCATCAGGCGGCAAGACGCCAAGGCTGATCGGAACGGTGCCGCCCGCCGGCAGCGCCCAAAGCTGCAGCGCTCGGCCCGGCGCCTGGTCCGGCGGCACCGTCGCCACGATCGCCGCCGAGCCATCCGGGCCGATGCGGACCAAGAAGGTGGCCCCAGGTGAGCCGGCCGGCGACAGCGCCGCCAGGAAATCGGGCTGCGCCGGGGGCGGCGGGCGCAGCAGCAGGAACGCCATCGCCGCCGCCGCCGCCGTCGCCCCAAGCGTACCGAGGCGCCAGAACCCCAGGCTGTCCCACAATCCCCGCTCGGGGCCGCGCCGGCTGCGGCGCCGGGCTTGCGTGTCGTCAATCCCGGTGGCCAGGGCCAGGCGCCGCCATAGTTCCGGCGGCGGCCGGCGCGGGACGGCCAGGGCCGCCAACGGCGCAAGACGGACCTGCCATCCCTCGATCTGCGCAGCCACGGCAGGGTCCGACAAAGCAAGCGCCTCCATCGCGCGGGCCTGCGCCGCCGGAAGGGTGCCCAGCACATATTCCGCGGCGGTCAGGTCGGGATCGTCTCCGGGGTCGCCCGGGCCGCCAGCGGCTGCTTCGTCACTCATGCTCCTCGGCCCTCAAGACAGGTCCGCAACGCCTGCAGCGCCCGGCGGATGACCGACTTCACGCTGCCCAATGGCTGGGCCACCGTGACCGCAAGCTCGGAATGGCTCAGCCCATCCATGAAGGCCATCAGCACCAGCCGCCGGGGTTCGGGATCAATGCCGCGCAGGCACTCGTGTAGCGCCGTTCCCGCGTCCGAGGACAGCAGGCGGTCCAGCGCCCCGGGGTCCGGGTCCGCCTGCTCCGGCACCTCCGCGGCCTGCACCTCCTTCTTGACGCGCTTGACCACATCCAGCGCACGATACCGGACCAGGCTCAGCAGCCAGGCGCGGGCGTTGCCGCGGACGGGATCATAGCGCGCGGCATTGCGCCAAACTTGCAGCAGGGCGTCATGCACGGCGTCGGACGCCAGCGTAGGCTGCCGGGTAATGCGCAGAGCGACGCCATACAGGAACGGCGACTGCTGCTCGTAAAGAAGGCGGAAGGCGGCGCCATCGGCCTGGGCGCACCGGGCGAGCAGCAGGGCAACCTCGTCGTCAGATGCGGTGTCGGCAATGCTCATTCCGGGATCATCCCCTGTTCACCGTGGTTGAACAAGGCAGGCATGATGAAATCTGGTCGCGCCGGCCCCGCTGCTGCCCTCGTGTGTCCTAAGCAAACCTTTGAAGGCCTGCGCACAGATGAAAGGCAAGCAGGCTGGCACGGTCGAGGCCGCCTGTGTGACAGGCCGCGCAAGCCTGCTTAGGTCACGCCCATTTGCCTCGGCTGGGCAAAACCGCTTTGCTGGGCGCCTTCACCCAGGCAGGAGGGCGGCAATGCCCTGTCCCACCGCCGCGTCGGTCCTGGAGGTGGACCTTGGCGCGGTCGTCGCCAACTGGCGTGTCCTATCCGCCCGCCACGCCGGGCCGGTCGCGGGCGTGCTGAAGGCGGACGCCTATGGCCTCGGCGCATGCCAGGTCGCGACGGCGCTCCATTCCGCCGGATGCCGCCACTTCTTCGTGGCGCACCTGCAGGAGGCCCTGGCCATCCACGCCCTGCTGCCCGGCGCCATGCTGGCGGTGCTCAACGGGCTGTGGCCCGGCGACGCCGCCACCTACGCCGAAACCGGCATCGTCCCCGTGCTGGGGTCCCTGGGCGAAGTGGACGCCTATGCCGCGCAGGCCCGGGCCGCCGGGCGGCCGCTCCCCGCGCTGCTGCACGTGGACACCGGCATGAATCGCCTCGGCCTGCCGTCAGCCGACCTGGACGCCCTGGCCGCCGACCCCGCCCGGCTGGATGGCGTCAACGTATTGTTCGTGATGACCCACCTGGCCGCCGCCGAGCTGCCGGACGACCCCCAGAATGCCCGGCAGCACGCCGCTTTTGCCGCCGCCTGCGACCGCCTGCCCCCCGCGCCGCGCAGCCTGTCCAACTCGTCAGGCATCTCGTTGCCAGGCTTCGGCTCCGACCTCGCCCGCCCCGGCGCGGCGCTGTATGGCGTGAACCCCACCCCCGGCCAGCCCAACCCCATGCGTCCCGCCATCCGCCTGCGTGCCCGGGTGCTGCAAGTCCGCGACATCCCGGCCGGCGCCGGCGTCGGCTACAACGCCACCTGGACCGCCTCGCGCCCCAGCCGCATCGCCACCGTTCCGGTGGGCTATGCCGACGGCTACCCCCGCAGCCTGTCCAACCGCGCCGAGGCGTGTTTTGACGGCGCACCCGTCCCGCTGGTAGGGCGTGTCAGCATGGACCTCGCGACCTTCGACGTTACCGACCTGCCAGGCGTCCAGCCCGGCGCCTGGCTGGACCTGATCGGCCCCGGGATGCCGGTGGACGAGGTGGCGGCCCGCGCCGGCACCAACGCCTACGAGATCCTGACCCAGCTCGGCCCGCGCTACCGCCGGATCTACCTGCCGGCATGATGCGCGCCCTGGATGCGGTGGCGGCCGTGGGACGCGGCACGCTGGGCGCCGTGCGCCATGCCGGCGCCATTGCGCTGTTCGGCGTGGCCGGGCTGTCGCACCTGCTGCGCCCGCCGTATTATGTCCGCATCTTCCTGGGCGTGTTCGAGGAGTTCGCCTACTTCAGCCTGCCGGTCGTGGCGCTGACGGCGGTGTTCTCCGGCGCGGTGATCGCGCTGCAAAGCTACACCGGCTTTTCCCGCTTCAACGCCGAAAGCGCCATCGCCGGCGTCGTCGTGCTGTCCGTGGTGCGGGAGCTGGCGCCGGTGCTGGCGGGTCTGATGGTAGCCGGGCGCATGGGTGCTGCGATGGCGGCGGAGATCGGCACCATGCGCGTCACCGACCAGATCGACGCGCTGGGCACCTTGTCCACCAACCCGATGAAATACCTGGTTGCCCCCCGTCTGCTGGCCGGCGTGCTGGCGCTGCCGCTGCTGGTGGTGGTGGCGGACATCCTGGGCGTGTTCGGCGGCTTCCTCGTCAGCACGGCGAAGCTGGGCTTCAACCCGGCGTCGTATCTCGCCAACACGCTGCAGATCCTGACCACGAACGACGTGGTGGCCGGGCTGGCCAAGGCGGCGGTGTTCGGCTTCCTGGTGGCGTTGATGGGCTGCTACCACGGCTACAACAGCCGCGGCGGCGCGCAGGGCGTCGGGTCGGCGACCACGGGCGCCGTGGTGTCGGCCAGCATCCTGATCCTGATGTTCGACTACGTGCTGACCGAACTGTTCTTCGCCCGATGACCGAGCCGCCCCGCCTGGAACCCAAGACTCTCGAACCGACGATCCTCGAACCCAAGATCAAGATACGCGGCCTGCACAAGGCGTTCGGCGCCAAGCAGGTGCTGGACGGCATTGACCTCGACGTCATGCCCGGCACCAGCACCGTCGTCATCGGCGGCTCCGGCAGCGGCAAGTCGGTGCTGCTGAAGTGCATCCTGGGCTTGATCGAACCGGACAGCGGCAGCATCGAGATAGATGGCCAGAACATCCTGCGCCTGCCCCGGCGCGAACGGGAGGCGGTGAACGCCCACATCGGCATGCTGTTCCAGGGTGGCGCCCTGTTCGACAGCCTGGACGTTTGGGAGAACGTCGCCTTCGGCCTGCTGGCGCAGAACCGCCTGCCCCGCGCCGAGGCCCACGCCCGCGCCGGCGAAGTGCTGAAGCAGGTCGGCCTGGACCCCAGCGTCGGCGACCTGTCACCCGCGGAGCTGTCGGGCGGCATGCAGAAGCGCGTCGGCCTGGCCCGGGCGATTGCCGCGCAGCCCGACATCCTGTTCTTCGACGAGCCGACGACGGGCCTGGACCCGATCATGGGCGCTGTGATTGACGGCCTGATCGTGGACTGCGTGAAGCGCCTGGGCAGCACCGCAATCGCGATCACCCATGACATGGCGAGTGCGGCGCGCATTGGCGACCGTGCGGCGATGCTGTTCCACGGCAAGCTGGTGTGGCAGGGTACCGCGTCCGATCTCCTGCACAGCGGCAATGCGATGGTGGACCAGTTCACCCACGGGCGCCGCGACGGGCCGATCCAGATGGAGTTGCGGCGTTAGGATGCAGTATGGTGCCAGCATGAGGGAAGCGAGCATCCAAGACCGGGCCAGCACGGTGGTGCGCCGTCACAGCCTGCCGGACTTCATAACCGGCTTCGAGGTCCGGGTCGGCGAGTTCGACGGCGACCCGGCGCTTTGGATCGCATTTAAGATGGTGCCCGGCCCCGGCCGGATGAGCCCCGAGGTCGAGCGCCGGGTGACCGCGATCACAGCTTTGAAGGACGTGCTGTTGCCCGAGTTGCTGGAAGAATTCGAGGACCGCTTTCCATACTTCCGTTTTGAAGCAGATCGCGGTGAGGTTCCGTCCATCACGTGATCAGCGGTGACGACTGGATTGCCCACGCCCGCGCGCTGGTTGCCCCAGGTTCGGATGCGGCAGCCGCCGGTCCCTCTCATATAGAGCTTCGCCGGGCCGTATCGGCGGCATACTACGGCCTGTTTCACACGCTGGCCCTTGCAGGTTCCGGCATCTACGCGGCTGGAGGCGAGAGGCTGTGCTTCCAGGTGACGCGCGCATTCAGTCATACGGCAATGCGGAAGGTTTGCGCTGCCTACGTCCGGTCCCCGGCAAAGCCGTTCGCAGCCGGCCTTGAACACCTGAACCGCCGCCCGCCCAGCCTCGGGTTGATCGTGGTCGCCCAAGCATTCGAACTGCTCCAAGAGGGGCCTTACACCGCCGACTACGACCTGCTTGCCGTCTTTGAGCTGGAGGACGTGGCGGAGCTTGTCGCCGCGTCAGCAAAAGCGGTGCAAGCTTTCCAGGCCGTGCGAACGATGCCCGACACGGTCGTCTTCCTCACCGCCCTCCTCCTCGCCGACCGCTGGACCCGCCGTGGCTAAGCCCACCACCCGCTACGTGTGCCAGAACTGCGGCGCCACCTACCCCAAATGGGCCGGCCGCTGCGACGCCTGCGGCGAGTGGAACACCATCGTCGAGGAGACCGTCGAAGCCCGCCCCGGCCCCGCCGGCCGCGCCAGCACCGGCAAGCGCGTCACCTTCGTCGGCCTGCAGGGCACCGCAACGCCGCCCCCCCGCGCCGAGACCGGCATCGGCGAGCTGGACCGAGTGCTAGGCGGCGGCCTGGTGCCC
>CAXTDP010000152.1:0-9903 GCA_964242295.1 uncultured Acetobacteraceae bacterium
GCGCCTAAGCTCTGTATAGCCTTTGAACAATTTGGGCCGTTTAGCGCTACTGTCAGGTGAGCGTAGATGATAAGAGTTCGCAATTCGCGGTCAAACTGCGTTCGTTATAATACAAACTATGCCGATTCTAACCCCAAACGCGCTTCTAACACTTCTTAAACCATTGAACCCGCTTGCGTCGATCCATGCACCACGCCAACACATGCACATACCCGTAAAGCGAGGACGGGTAGGGAGCCTCGCCTTCGATTGTGCCAGCGACGCTGATGCTTGTGGTTCCTGTGAAGCTGAGCGTGACGCCATCCAGTGTTCCGAGGCTGGAGTCGAAGGCAAGGCCATTGGACGTCGGGTTCCAAGCCGAGCCGAACGAGAGCGTGGCGGACACGGGGTCGGTCTGGATCGCCGCTGCCCGGCCTGGCCCGGGGAGCGCCGCGGCGGCAGCGACCAGCAATGCGAACAAGTAAAGCGTATGTCTGGGCATCGTTGTCCTCCATGCAGCCCTTCCCGGCCGCGCGTTCACCAGGTTACCTGCAGGCCGCCGAAGCCGCCCACGGCGGTTTCGATGCCGGAGAAGCGGCCGGTGAAGCTGCCGAGCAGGGCGACGCTGCGGGTCAGCGATAACTTGGCATCCAGCCCGATCAGGGCAGCGTCGCGCGACGCGCTCACGCCGAGCACCCGAAACGGCACGTCCGGGGCCGCTTGGAATGAGGCCGAGACCGACCGCTGCGGGTTGAACTCGTGCTGCCAGCCGACCTCGGCCGAGACGCCGAGCACGTGGCCCCCCCGAGTTGGAAGGTGCTACCGAGGCGAGTGCCCAGGGTGAGCGGCACCGAGGCCCGATCGGTCCCATGAAAGCGCAACCCCAAGCCGCTGCCACCGGGCGCGGCGATCACGGTTTCCGAGAACGCACCCTGCCATTGCTGGTCCACCCCGAGCGCCGCGAACGGCGTCGCCACCAGGCCGCTCCCGCCCAACGGTTGGCTCCAGCCCGCCTCGACCCGGCCGCCGAGCACGTTGCTCGCGACGGAGCCGCGGCCCGCCGCCGCCAGTCCTGTGGCGCCGCCCAGCCCGTTCCGCTTCAGGTCGGTGGCAAAGTTGCCGTAGGCGACAACACCGGAGACATAGGCTTGCCCGAACCGGGCCAGGCCGTGGAAGCCGAGGTTGACCGAGGTGGTGTGGCCCAGGCTCGCGCGGTCGGCGACGCTGAAATCCGAGGTCCCGCCGCCGACGCTGACGCCAGCCATGCGGTTGTTGCCGAACCATTTGTCCAACCCCATGACGGCGCCTGCGACCTGGGTGTGCAGGCTCCCTTGTCCGTCCGTGCCGTTCAGCACGTCGTTGGCGCCGAAGCCGCCGACCCAGACCCGCATGCCCCGGTCGTTGACGGACGGACCCGCGACCGGGCTGAGCGAGGCGGTGGCGTACGGCGCCGACGGCCCGTTGCCGCGCTCCTCGCCCACGGCATGGCGCAGCACGGTGTTCGTGTAGGCCTGCTGCGCGGCGAACACGGTCTGCTGCACGTCGGCGGCGGCCTCGCCGGACAGTGCGTCGAGCGTCGCGGCGACTGCTGGGGCAGTGGGCAGGGCGGCCAAACGGCCCACGAGCGGCGCCAAACCGCCGGGATCGCCGGCCAGGACGGCATTGAGCACCCGCCCAACCTCGCCGCGGTTGGACGAGGCCAGGCCTTGCGTCCGCAGCGCCTGGGCCGCGCCGTAATCGACGGCGTAGCTGAGATCGACGTTGTTGGCGTCCCGGGCGGCAAGGCTGTATTGCACGATCGGCGTGCTCGCGATGGCCAGCCGTGCCCCGGCGGTCGTCACGCCCCCTGTCGCTGTCAGGATATTGGCCTGCTTTACGCCGGGCTTCAGGTTCGCCGGGTCGCTCACCACGACGTCCACGCTGCCGGCGAGGCGGGCCGCGCCGTTCACCTGCAGGTTGCCGGCCGTGTTCGCGCCGGCTTGGAGGTTGACGCGCAGGACGCCCGTCGCGGTCTGCTCGAAGTCTCCGGTGACCGTGGTGCCGCCGGCCTGGCCGGGGCTGCCCAGCATGATGAGGCCGCTGTTCACCAAGCGGCCCGCCGCGCCGAGGTTGACCGCGCCGCCGGGCTGGAGCGTGCCTCCAGGGTTGTTGACGACGGTGCCGCCTCCGCCGCCGTTCAGCAGGTTGACGGCGCCGGTGATGGTGCCGCCGCCGTTGTTCACCACGGTGGTGTAGCCGCCCGTGCTGTAGATGGCCGTGCCGCTGCTCCCGTTCACGGAGGTGATGGTGCCGTTGTTGGTAATGGTGTTGGGGTTGCTCGCGCCTTGCCCGCCCGAGACGACATAGATGCCCGCCCCGTAGCCGTCCCCGGCGTTGAAGTCTTTGCCGCCCGAGACCAGCCCGCCCTGGGCGACGGTGACCTTGACCACGGAACCCGCCGGCGCGGCGCCGGCGCCCACGCTCTCGGCGTAGATGCCGGGCGAGGCCGCGCCCAGGGCCGACACCTGGCCTGCCACGCTGATCGTCACTGCGCCGCCGGTGCCGGCGCCTCCCGCTGTGCCGCTGAACGCCCCGGAGTTGTTGGTCACCCGCCCCCCGCCGCCGCCGATGCTCTGCGCCAGGATGACGGGCGTGTTGAGGGCGTTCGTTGTCACTGTCCCGTTCTGGCCGATGCCGATCGTGACAGGCCCGCCGTCGCCGCTCCGGTTCGGCGACGGGGTGAACCCGGCCCGCTGTGACGTCTGGCCGATGTCGCCGGCCAGCCCGCCGCCGCCGCCGATGCTCTGCGCCAGGATGCCGACCGCACCCTGGCCAGTGGTGGCGATGCTGCCGTCCACCGTGACCTGGACCGTGCTGCCCGAGCCGCTTGCGCGACCCGAGCCGAAGAAGTTCGACCCGTTGGGCTTGCCGCCGAGCACCAATCCGCCGCCACCGCCGATGCTCTGCGCCAGGATGCCGTAGGCGTTGCTGCCACTTGTGGCGATGCTCCCACCGCTGTTCACGGTTACGGCATTGGCATTGCCGGAGGTCCCGGCGGCGCCCCCAAAGGTCAGGTTAAGGCCGTAGTCGCCGCCCTTCGCGGTCGCGCCGCCGCCGTTGTTGTCCGCCGCGTCGGTGGACAGCGTCTTCACGATGCCGCCGCCGCCGCCGCCGATGCTTTGCCCGAGAATGCCGAACGCGTTGGCGCCGGCTGTGATGATGCGCCCGGAGTTGGTCGGGAGCGTGCCGAAGCCGTTCGGGTCCGCCACCTGGCCGACTATGCCGCCCGCGCCGCCTGCGCCGCCCGAACCGCCGACCGAGACGGACGCGCCAGCCGCGCCGGACAACGTCTTGCTGTATGCCGCGCCGCCGTTGCCGCCGCCGCCGCCGATGCTCTGCAGCACGAGGCCACTCGCATGCAGCCCACTGGTGGCGATCGCGCCCCCGCTCGTTGCGAGCACCTGCCCGGACGTGCCACCGCCCCCGGCCGTGCCGCCAATGATGATGTTGAGCCCCAGCCCATTTCCAGAGGCGTTGCCGCCGTTGCCGCCGCCGCCGCCGATGCTCTGGGCCAAGATACCCGCGGAGCGCTCGCCAGCCGTCGCGATCTGATTGGAGATGTTGACGGTAACGTTGCCGCCGTTCGCCGCCGAACCGGCGTCGCCCCCAATCGACAGCCAGCCATTAGAATTACCGCCGTTGCCGCCACCGGTCCTGATCGTCCCACCGGAGCCAAGGATCGTCACCCCAACCCCCGAACCGCCAGTGCCCCCGTAACCGCCGCTCGTGCCCCACCCACCGCCGCGACCGCCATTGGCGCCGACGCCGCCAAGCGACTGCCCGAGCAGCCCCGGCGCGTCGGCGCCGGTCGTTGCGATCGAGCCATTGTTGGTGATGGTCACGGCGCCCCCGGCGGCTCCGGACCCTGCATTGCCGCCGTTGGCATCGCCGCCACCTTGGCCGCCCGCCCCGCCGCCGCCGCCTAGCGACTGCGCCCAGACACCTGGGCTTTCCTGGCCGGATGTGGCGAGGGCGCCGCCCCGAGCGATCGTGACCGCCACCGTTCCCCCGGCCGCGCCATCGCCGCCGGTGCCGCCCTGTGCGCCAATCGGGAAAGAAGCCGTATCTGGCCGGCCGCCCGTGCCGCCGTTGCCGCCGGCGCTCTGGACAAAGACGCTGTTGCCGACGCTGGTCGCCGCTCCGCCGACCGTGACGATGACCGTGCCGCCCGGCCCGCCGTTTCCACCGTCCACGCCGTCCTTGTTGTAAGGCAGCTTGTAGTCGCCGCCTGCTCCACCGGTGCCTCCCAGCGATCCAACGGCAAGCGCGGCCCCCGACCCGCTCGCGCTGATCGAGCCGTTCGATGTCACCGTGACCTGTCCGCCATTGCCGCCCGGCCCCGATGAGCCATTGGTGCCCTCGCTCCCGCTGAGCGAACCGCCGCCGCCTGTTGCACCGGTGGAGGTTATCTCCACCGTCGGCAACTGCCCCTGTGCGGCGGCGGCAACGCCGGGATCGACTTGGACCTGCACGATGCCGCCGTCACCGCCGGCCATGCCATTGCCGCCGTTCTGTTCCGTGGTTCCGTCGCTCGCATTGGAGCCGTTCCCGCCACGTCCGCCGCTGGATGAGATCGCGATGGCGGGTGCATTGCCTGTCCCCTGAAAGTTCCCGGGCGCCTGGAATTCGTGTGCAAGCGCGTCGGCCTTCCCGCCAGGTGTGCCGTTGTTGCCGGCCTGGCGAATCCGGGCACCCTTCCGTCCGGTCCTGGCGTGCCGGTGACGACGATGGAACACGCAGTGCCAGGCTGGGGCACGCAGGCATTGCCGGAGTCGGCCCGACTGGGGTGCGACGTGCCCAACGTGACGATGATGGCCAACGCCGTCGCTGTGGAGCCGGGCAGCACGGAACAGCCGCCCGCGACGAGGACGGCCCCGAGGCCGCCTGCGGACGTAAGCCTCGTTTTGCCAGGAGTGGCCTGCGCCGCCGCTGGGTGAAGCGCCGTGGTGGTGAGAAGCTTTGAAAACCAAGGCGTGGACTGGCTGTTGTTCATGACTGCGCTTCCGACAGTCCCGCACTACCGCCGCGATCGGTCTTGATCGCGGTGCGGCGTGTCAGGACGGCGCCCTTCTTCGGCCGGTTAGGAGAAGCTCGGCATCATCAGAAGTGAGGATGGAAGCGAGGACACTGCGCCACGCGATCTGCGCGGCAATCCTTCCGCTTATGGAGCTGGGCTTCGCATGCCGGCAGCGTGTGACATCACGGCAGGGGCGACCTATGGGACCGGCAGCGTCGCGGACACCACCGCGATCATGCGCTCCAGGCCCCTGAGGTTGAGCGCGTTGGTCTTGCCCAGGACGGTGCGGATCTGGGCGCGGATTGTGACGAGCGAAACTCGGCGGGTACGGGCGACCTCCTCCGCCGGCACTGCGCCGACGAGCGCCACCGCGACGGCCGCTTCAGCCTTGGTCAGGCCGTAGAGTTCGCATAGGATGCCGGTCGGCAACGATGCCGGCTTGGCGAGTTCGCAAGCGACAACCAATGCGGCACCAGGCGCGAGACCCGGTTTGGACAGAGATGAGCCTGACGCGACAAGGCGCTGCGGAACCGGCGAGACCAGCACAGCGAGCGATGCCATCTCCGCCACATCGTGAGCTTGCGCGTGCACGCGCAACGCCCCGCCAACTCCGCCGGCCGCTACCCCGGCCACCAGACGCTTGAGCGCATCGTTGTCATCGCGATGCCCCGCAACGAGATGGGAACTGCCCGTCCCGGATTGGCGCCCGGACCGGATGATGCTCAAGCCAGACTTGCCATCCGCAGTGAGGCCGATGCCCGCCACATTCGCGTGCAGCACACGCATCGCGCTATCGATGACGAACACGCAGACTGGCAGCGCATCAAGCGCCGCGGACCTGATGTCTATAGCGTCCGCATCGAACGCAAACTTTGCCCGAAGCTGCAATGCACGCTGGAGGTGCGGCAGCAAGGTTTCGAGGGTTCCCCTCTCACGCTCGGTGAAGGCGCCGGCCGCGGCGTCCCGATGAAGCCCGATCGTTGTTCCTTCGCGCAGACTTATCAAGCCGCCGAGCATGTGATGTCGGCCATTCAACCGGGCGAAGTCCGCGTAATACTCGTTGCGGTGTAGCTCGGTGATTGGGATGATCTCTTCTCCGAGCCGCGCACCGCTGATGGGCCGGTTGTTCGCTAGGTCGGTTCCCGCGCTGATACGATACGGATCGACCTGACGATAATGGGCCAGGTAGATTGCCTCTGCCGGGCCAGTCGGCCTCAGAAGATTGCCGGACGTCCCCTTGGCTACCCGCAACGATGCATACTGCGCACCCAACAGGCGACATAGTGAGGCGTCGAACTCGAGCCAGGTGCTGCCGCCGACGGCAGCCTCGTAGGCCAATCCGACCACCCCGGCGATGTCGCATCCGGGCATCTCACCTTTACACGGCACAGCATGATTCACGGCAGCCATCCAAGATGTTCCGGCATCTTTCTTCTAAAGGATTTCGCACGGATGATCTCCCCTGATTTGGTAGTTCCTCTGCGCTCTGTTGTGGGTCGTGACTTAGCGAGATCGACTTTGGCGAGACTGCGAGCGGGCAAGCTGGACAGGTGTTGGTGCACTTGGCCGGGGAAGGTCGAGTCGACCCCTGGCCCGGGGTCTGGGGAGCAGCGGAACGTAAAACCTATGTAAAGACGAAGAGGCCTGTAGCGGACCCAGCACGGTCACGCATGGTCCAGGAACCGCCACCCCTCTGCCGCCTGACCGGCCAGGTCAAGGAACGCGCGCACCTTGGCTGAGAGCAGGCGCGCGCTGGGGAATACCGCGTGGATCGGCACGGGCGGGCGCGCGAAGCCTGCAAGCACCTCGACCAAGGTGCCGGCGCGCAGCGCCGCAGCGACCTGGTAGCAGAAGGCGGCCGTGATGCCGCCGCCGCTGACCGCGTGCGCGAGGGCAGCGTCGCCGCTGTCGGTCACGAAGCGCGGTAGGGCGCTCCCCGCCATGGCGTCGCTGCCGAGATGCTGGGGTGTCCAGTCCCGGGGTGGCGGCATGGCCCGGAACAGGATGACGTGATGCCCCGCCAGGTCGGCAGGGGACCCCGGCGGCCCGCCCTGCGCGGCGAGGTAGGCTGGGCTTGCGACCATCATTTGCCGGGTCTGGCCAAGGCGGCGCGCGATCAGCCCGGACGAGGCCAAGTTGCCGATCCGCACCGCCACGTCCACGCCGTTCTCGACCAGATTGCAGAAACGGTCCGACACTTGCAGTTCGGCGCTGGCCCGGGGATGGGCGGCCAGGAAGCGCGACACCACCGGCGCGACGTGCATCCGCCCGAACAGCAGCGGCGCGTTGATCACCAGCCGGCCGCGCGGCTCGGAGTGCTCATCCTGGGCTGCGGCCTCGGCCTCCTCGACCTCGGCCAGGATGCGGCGGGCGCGGTCCAGGAAGCGCGCCCCGGCATCGGTCAGCCGCACCGTGCGTGTGGTGCGCTGGAGCAGGCGCACGCTAAGAGCCTATCCCACTAGGCATCCAGGTTTGGCCTGCCCATCTCCAGCGCATAATGGAGAAAGCTTCTGCGAAGTCCCGGCACCGGGCTGTGCGTGATGACGGTTGGCGCTTGCTGGACGAACTATGGGCCAAGATGGAGCCGTTGCTGCCTGCGCGGCCGGTGCATCTCCTGGGGTGCCACAACCCGCGGGTGCTGGACCGGGCGGTGATGAACGCGATCTTCTTCGTGCTGAGGACAGGCTGCCAGTGGAACGCGCTGCGCGAGACCGGCCTGTGCTCGTCGTCCTCGGCGCACCGGCGCTTCCAGGAATGGGTGCAAGCCGGGGTGTTCACGGCGTTCTGGCGCCGGGGTCTATTGGCCTATGACGCGATGCGCGGCATCGATTGGACCTGGATGGCGCTGGACGGGGTGATGGGCAAGGCACCCTTGGGTGGGGGGAAAAACCGGCCCCAACCCGACCGATCGGGCCAAGCGCAGAGTGAAGCGCTCGGCGCTCACTGACGGCCGTGGCATACCGGTGGCGGGCGTGCTCGACGGTGCCAACCGCAATGACCACAAGCTGATGCGTGAGACACTGGACGCGATCGCGTTGCCCCGTCCCAAGACGATGCTGGGCCGCCCGCAGCACCTATGCCTGGACAAGGGTCACGACTACGCCGAGCCGCGCGAGATCGCAGCCGAGTTCGGCTTCACCTTGCACTTGCGCACCCGCGGCGAGGAAGTCACCGCTAAGCGCCACGCTGGCGCACAGGCGCGCCGGTGGGTCGTCGAGCGCACACATTCCTGGGTCAACCGCTTCCGCGCCGTCCTGATCCGCTGGAACAAGAAACCCGAAAACTATCTCGCCCTGCTCCACTTCGCCTTCGGCATCACCGCGTGGCGACATGCCCTACCAAGATAGGCTCTTAGCCGGGCTTCCAGGCCAGCAACGAGCCGTGTGACCACGGAGGGAGAGATACCCAGCCGCCGTGCGGCTGCGGCGAAGCCTTGCGTGTCGCACACGGCGACAAATGCGTGCATGGCCTCAAATCGGTCAGACATGGATTATTGCTGATCCCACACGAATGCATTGTCAACAGCACGGATTATGTTCGCCTCCAAGCAGAGCTACCTGGCACGTACAGGCCGCGGATCGTCGCGGGTTGAACCAGGAGCCTGCCATGTCCCGCATTTCCGCCGTTGATCCCGCCACCGCCGACGCCAAGGCCAAGCCGCTGCTCGATGCCGTCAACAACGCATTCGGCATGGTGCCGAACCTGTTCCGGGTTGCGGCACAGTCGCCGGCTGCGCTGGAGGGCCTGCTCGGCCTCAACGGCGCGCTCGGCCACGGCTCGTTCAACGGCAAGCTGCGCGAGGCGATCTCGCTGGCCGTGGCCGAAGCGAACGGATGCGACTACTGCTTGTCGGCGCACACCGCGCTGGGCAAGGGGGCGGGCCTGTCTCCTGCAGACATCGCCGAGGCGCGCAAGGGCCGCGCGGCGGACCACAAGACCGCTGCCATCCTACACTTCGCGCACGCCTTGGTGGAGACGAGCGGCCATGTGACTGACAGTGACGTTTCGCAACTGCGCCAGGCCGGCGTGACAGATAGCGAAGTCGTCGAGACCGTGGCCAACGTGGTCGTCAACATATTCACCAACTACCTGAACCACGTGGCAGGGACCGAGAACGATTTCCCCGGCCGTCCGCGCCGGCATGGCCCACGCTGCCTGAGCCTGAGCGCCCCTGGCCGGCCCGCCTCCGTGCGGACCGGCCAGGGCTGCAGCACCAGCAGGAACCCCAATGCCAGACCGCCCCTCCAGCGATGTCGCCTTCACCGATGCCGTGAAAGCCGTGCAAACGCGCCGCCGGTCGCGCGGCCTGTGTGCCAAGGTGGAGGCGTGCGGCGGCTTCCGCACCAGCGTGACGCCGGAGCTGGCCGCCTTCCTGGCCGGAGTGGACACGGCCTACCTGGGACGGCGAACGCGGTCGGGCAGCCCTATGCGCAGCACAGAGGCGGCCCCAGTGGCTTCATTCGCGTGCTGGACAGGACGACGCTCGGCTTTGCCGATTATGCCGGCAACCGGCAGTATGTGACGACCGGCAACCTGCACGAGAACGACCGGGCGTTCCTGTTCCTTATGGACTACGCGGCCCGGCGCCGGGTCAAGCTGTGGGGCCGGGCCTGGATCGTCGAGGGGGACGAGGCGCTGCTCGCGCGCCTCATGCCGGCGGACTACCCGGCCCGGCCGGAGCAGGCGATCCTGTTCCAGGTCGAGGCATGGGACGTGAACTGCCCGCAGCACATCCCGCAGAAGCTGGATGCCGCCGACGTGGCCGCAGCGCTTGCGAGCTTTGCAATCGCGGTTAGACGCCTGAGAGGCACCCCTGAAGTTGACCCGTTCTGATGGAGCCTTTCATGCTCTTCCAGGGGGTTCTTTCC
>CAXTDP010000153.1:0-9880 GCA_964242295.1 uncultured Acetobacteraceae bacterium
ATCGTCCACGGCTTCCGCGGCGACATCATGGGACCGCTCGACGCATGACCCGCATTCCCCGCCGTGCCTACGCCGACATGTATGGCCCCACGGTCGGCGACCGCGTGCGCCTGGCCGACACCGACCTGTTCGCCGAGGTCGAGCGCGACCTCACCACCTATGGCGAGGAGGTGAAATTCGGCGGCGGCAAGGTCATCCGCGACGGCATGGGCCAGTCCCAGCAATCCCAGCGCGACGGCGCCGTGGACACCGTCATCACCAACGCCCTGATCCTGGACCACTGGGGCATCATCAAGGCCGACGTCGCCCTGCTGAACGGCCGCATCCACGCCATCGGCAAGGCCGGCAACCCCGACACGCAGCCCGGCGTGGACATCCCCATCGGCCCCGGCACCGAGATCATCGCCGGCGAAGGCAAGATCCTGACCGCCGGCGGCATAGACAGCCATATCCACTTCATCTGCCCGCAGCAGGTCGAGGAGGCGCTGGCCTCCGGCATCACCACCCTGGTCGGCGGCGGCACCGGACCTGCCACCGGCACCTCCGCCACCACCTGCACTCCCGGCCCCTGGCACCTCGCCCGCATGCTGCAGGCCGCCGAGGGCCTGCCGGTCAACCTCAGCTTCAGCGGCAAGGGCAACGCCAGCCAGCCCGCAGCGCTGGTCGAGATGGTCCGCGCCGGGGCAAGCTGCCTCAAATTGCATGAGGACTGGGGCACCACCCCCGCCGCGATAGACTGCGCCTTGCGGGTAGCCGACGACCACGACGTCCAGGTGATGATCCACACCGACACCCTGAACGAGAGCGGCTTCGTCGAGGACACCATACGCGCCTTTGCCGGCCGCACCATCCACGCCTACCATACCGAGGGCGCCGGCGGCGGCCATGCGCCGGACATCATCAAGATCGCCGGCCTGCCGAACGTGCTGCCCAGCAGCACCAACCCGACCCGGCCCTACACGCTCAACACTTTGGATGAGCACTTGGACATGCTGATGGTGTGCCATCACCTGGACCCCAGCATCCCCGAGGACGTGGCCTTCGCCGAGTCCCGCATCCGCCGCGAGACCATCGCTGCCGAGGACATCCTGCACGACCTCGGCGCGATCAGCATGATCTCCAGCGACAGCCAGGCGATGGGCCGGGTGGGCGAGGTCATCATCCGCACCTGGCAGACCGCGCACAAGATGAAGGCGCAGCGCGGCCCCCTGCCCGGCGACGGTCCGGCAGACAACGCCCGGATCAAGCGCTACGTCGCCAAGTATACCATCAACCCCGCCATCGCGCAGGGCCTGTCGCACGAGGTCGGCTCGGTGGAGCCAGGCAAGCTGGCGGACCTGGTGCTGTGGTCCCCCGCGTTCTTCGGTGTGAAGCCGGACCTGGTGCTGAAGGGCGGCACCATCGCGTCGGCGCCAATGGGCGATCCCAACGCGTCCATCCCGACGCCGCAGCCCGTGCATTACCGCCCGATGTTCGGGCAGTTCGGACGGGCGATGCAGGAAAGCTGCATCACCTTCCTGTCGCAGGCCGCGCTGGACGACGGCATCTGCCACCGCCTGCGCCTGACCCGGCCCGTGTCCGCCGTCCGCAACACCCGCGGCGGCATCGGCAAGCGCAGCATGATCGGCAACGACGCGGTGCCGAACATCGAGGTGGACGCCGAAACCTACGAGGTCCGCGCTGACGGCGTGCTGCTGCCCTGCGAGCCGGCGGCGCTGCTGCCGATGGCGCAGCGCTATTTCCTGTTCTAAGCAGGCTTGCGCGGCCTGTCGCACAATTGGCCTACGGCCGTGCCAGGCCGTGAAAGCCTGCTTAGCTTTTTTCCGTGCGCAAACCGCCAGAGGTTTGCTTAGCTGCCGGGGCATTGCATGACGGACGAGAAGACCGGCCGGGCCACCCAGGCCATGCTGACCAGCCTCTACTGGATCTACGACCGGATCGTGAGCCGCAAGGCCGCGCCCGGCGCCAGCGCCCTGCCAGGGTCCGAGGCGGAGATCGCCGCCATGATCCGCCGCGCCGCCACACAGGCAGGAACGGTTGGGTTCGCGGCCAACATGGGCGGGCTGCTGACCCTGCCGCTTGCGTTGCCGGTGAACCTGGCGGGCGTCAGCACCCTGCAGATCAACCTGATCCAGGACATTGCCCGCGCCCGCGGCTACGACCTGCACAGCGAGCAGGTGCGGACGCTGACCGTCGCCTGCCTGGCGGGCACGGCGGTGCTGGACGTGCTCAAGTCCGCCGGCGTCGGCGTCGGCATGCGCCTGACCCGGCAGGCCGTCCTGGGCCTGAGCGGCGCGGTTCTGGCGCGGATCAACCAGGCGCTGGCGGCGCGGCTGGCGACGATGGCCGGGGCATCCGGCGCGGTGATGCTGGCGCGGGTGGTGCCCTTTGTCGGCGGCGCGATCAGTGGCACGGTGGATGGGCTGGCGACCGCCGCAGTGGGCGCCGCGGCCAAGCGGGTGTTCGTGCGCCAAGCCGGGGCGACGGACGGCGAACCCGGCGCACCCTCGTTGCTCCTGCCCGCTCCGGTCCAGTCCTGATGCGCGCAGCCGCGCATCTCCCCGCCGGAACCTGGTCATCCGCCGATGAACGCGATCAGGTGCTGGTAGACTTCGACCGCCGCCATCGCCGCCGCATCGTGCTGACGACGGCGGGTGGCGCCGAGCTGCTGGTGGACCTGCCCCAGGCTACCCGCCTGCGCCACGGTGACGGCCTGATGCTGGACGGCGGCGGCGTCGTGCAGGTGCTAGCCCGGCCGGAGCCGCTGCTCGACATCCACGCCCACGACGCCGCCGGGCTGGTGCGGATCGCCTGGCACCTAGGCAACCGGCACCTGCCGGTGCAACTGCTGGGCAGCCACATCCGCATCCGGCGGGACCACGTGATCGCCGACATGGTGCGCGGCCTGGGCGGCCACGCCCAGGAGATCGAAGCGCCGTTCGATCCCGAAGCCGGAGCCTACGCCGGCAGCCACGCCCACCATCATCACCACGACGAGGACGAAGCCGCAATTCCTGCTCCCTTTCCCTCCGGGAGAGGGTCGGGGTGAGGGAAGCCGCGAGGACCACCATCAGCCTACTAAGCACCGAAGCCGACTTGACTGGCCAAGGCTCGGTCGTGCGGCCTTTCCCTCACCCCGACCCTTTCCCGGAGGGAGAGGGAGAAGGCAGCAAGCCTTCGCACTTACGGCAAGGCGCCCTCCTGCATCTTCTAACTTGGCTCTCCCCGGCCTTCCCGACCGGCGGCTTTGCCTACAGCCACGGGCTGGAATGGGCGGTCGAAGCCGGGGACATCCGCGACGAGGCCGACTTGGCAGCCTGGCTGGATGACGTGCTGCGGCACGGTGCCGGGCGCAGCGACGCCATCCTGCTGCGCCATGCCCACCGCGCCTCCGAGCTGCCGGCACTGGCGGAGATTGCCGAATTGGCCGCCGCCGCCCAGCCCAGCCGGGAGCGCCAGGCCGAAACGTTGGGCCAGGGCGGTGCCTTCGCGCTTGCCGCCTCGGTTTGGGGAGCACCCTTGTTGACGGCCTTGCTGGACGCTAGCGGCCCGGTCCCCTACCCCGTCGCCGTCGGCACCCTGGCGGCCGCGCATGGCGTTGCCGAGGACGACGCCGCTCTCGGTCTGCTGCACGCCTTCAGCGCCAACCTGGTCAGCGCCGCGGTGCGCCTGGTGCCTCTGGGCCAAACCGCCGGGCTGCGCGTGCTGGCGATGCTTGAGGCAACCGTGGCCGAGGTCGCCGCTGACACGGGCAGCGCCACCCTGGACGACCTCGGCGGCGCCTGCTTCCGGTCCGACATCGCCGCGATGCGGCACGAAACCCAATATACGAGGCTGTTCCGATCATGACCGCATCCCCAAACGGCCCTCTGCGGGTAGGCGTCGGCGGCCCGGTCGGCACCGGCAAGACTGCGCTCATGGATGCGCTGTGCCGAACCTTCGCGCCCCGCTACGACATCGCCGCCATCACCAACGACATCTATACCAAGGAGGATGCCGAGTTCCTGACCCGCGCCGGGTCGCTGCCGCCGGAGCGGATTATGGGCATCGAGACCGGCGGCTGCCCCCACACCGCCATACGCGAGGACGCCAGCATCAACCTGGCCGGCATTGCCGCGATGCGCCGCCGCTTCCCGGCGCTGGACGTGATCCTGATCGAAAGCGGCGGCGACAACCTGGCCGCCACCTTCAGCCCTGAGCTGGCGGATCTGACGATCTACGTCATAGACGTGTCCGCCGGCGACAAGATCCCGCGCAAGGGCGGCCCCGGCATCACCCGCAGCGACCTGCTGGTCATCAACAAGATAGACCTGGCCCCGCATGTCGGCGCCAGCCTGGAGGTGATGGACCGCGACAGCCGCCGGATGCGGGGGGAGCGGCCGTTCGTGTTCGCGAACATACGCGCTGGGCAGGGGGTGGCGGACATCGCCGCGTTCATTGAGAAGGCAGGCGGGCTGCATTGAAACCCGGCCGGCCCCGCGTCGGCGTGCGCAGCTTTGCACTGCTATGTCTGCTGCTTTCGTCCTCCTGCACACAGCCGACCAGCGAAAGGGTTGATCCCTTTCTACAGGCCGACCTGCCGCGTTGCACGTTGGAGAAGCCGATCATAATGGAAAACCGGTCGTTCAGCGTTTTCTTCGACCGCCACCATGACGAACTCACCGGGCGCGCCAAGACCATTCTTCAAGAGCTTGCGTGGTACGCCCAAAGGGAACGATTTTATGATCTTCAGATCAGTGGCCACTCCGATGCATCGGAAATTAAGGGCCGGGACCGCGGCGTCGGCGGACGCCGTGCGGCGAGCGTCAGGGAGTTCCTGAAGCAGGCCGGAGTTCGGGATGACATCATGATCACCCGTGACGTTGGCCCAAGCCAGCCCTTGGTCCGCACCGAACCGGGACGACCCGAACCGCAGAACCGTTTCGGTATCGGGGCGAGGGAAGCCTAGAGAAAGCCGTGGAGCGAAAAGCCTGCCTGGATTGGCTCCAAAGGACTTACTGTGAAGCTCCTGGCAACAAGCAGAACCAGCAGGCTTGCAGCACTGCGCTCCGCTCGTTGTAGCCGTCATGGACGATCCTTCGTTGCCGCAACAAGATAGCGCCGCAGCGCCACCAGCGCCCAAACCGCCTCCACCACCCCGAACGGCCAGGCTCCCTGCAAGAACCCATAGGCCGACCCCAGAACGCACGCCCCGACGAACCCCAGCACCCAGCCCCGCCCCCGCGCTTCCATCGCGTAGCACAGCAGCATCAGGCTGACCGCCACCAGCCCGAACAGCGTCAGCCCGTCCATCATGCCTCCTGGGCCGCCTCCAGCATCGCCGCCGCGATCCGCCGTCCAAGCTCCGGCGCATCCGTGTTCGCCAGCGCGGCAGCCGTCACCATCCGTCCGCCAACCTCCCCGGTCAGCACTCCCGATGAGTAGCCCGGCCCGCCCCCGCCATGCCCGGCCAGCACGCCGTAACGCGACGTCCGGTCCACCATCAGCCCCAGCCCATATCCCTTCTCCTGGCACAGCCAGTCCGTGCCGGGCACGATCACCGGCGTCATCATCATCGCTTCCAACGATGCCGCCCCCAGCAGCCGCCCACCCCGCAGCGCGTCGAACACGGCCGCCACTTCCCCGGCCGGGGCCAGCACCGAGCGCATCGCCACCCAGCCGGGATCATACGTCGTCGTCGCGTCCTGCTGCCCGCCCCACATCGCCGTCCAGCCCGGCGCCAAGTCCCGCGCGTCCTCCCAGGTCTCGGCTAAGCGTGACCGCGGCAGCCTGAGCGGCGCCCAGACGAACCGCCGCAGCAACGCGCCCATCGGCTGGCCCGACGCCTGCTCGACAGCCTCCCGCAGCAGCATGTAGCCGGTGTTGGAGTAGGCGAAGGCGCCAGGCGGGCCGAACCCGCTGGCCTCCACCGTGCGGGCCATGAACTCCGCCCGGGTCCAAGCCCGGCCCGGCGTGGTGCGGACGGCCTCGTGGTAGGCTGGGACCATGCCGTAGTCCGGCACGCCCGCCGTGTGGTTCAGCAATCGCCGGGGCGTCACGCCCGCGGGACAGCCCGGCACGGCGCCGTCCAGGTCCAGCTCGCCATTCTCCGCCAGACGCAGGGCCACAATGGCGAACAGGGTCTTGCTGATGCTGTATGTCTGCAGCAGCGCGTCGGCCGGCATCGGCACGGTGCGACCGGCATCCCGCCAGCCCAGCCCCGCCGTCAAGACCGGCGCACCATTGGCCCAAAGCGCAATGGCCGCGCCAATGCCGCCATAGGCGCCCAGCGCAAGCTTCGCGGCATCCGCGACTCCCTGGTCCACGCCGCCTCCGATTGCTGGCTCCGGCGAACGGGGCGCCGCCGTCCCGCGTTGCCGTCCCGTCATAGCCTGGGACCACCATGCCTCCCAACCCGCAATACCGCCCCGCCACGACGCATGCCGGCCTCGGCGGCGAGTTCTACGACCCGGTGGACGCCGCCGCCTTTCCGCAGCGCATCCTGCGCCACCGCGACCAGCGATGGGCCGCCCGCGTCGGGCTGGACGGGCTGACGAATGAGGAATGGCTGGCCCACTTCGGCGCGTTCCAGCCCCTGCCCGGCTCGCTGCCGCAGCCGCTCGCGCTCCGCTACCACGGCCATCAGTTCCGCAACTACAACCCGGACCTGGGCGACGGCCGCGGCTTCCTGTTCGCACAATTGCACGATTTGCAGGACGGGCGCCTGCTGGACCTGGGCACCAAGGGCAGCGGCAAGACCCCCTGGTCCCGCGGCGGCGACGGCCGCCTCACGCTGAAGGGTGGCGTGCGCGAGGTCCTGGCGACTACCATGCTGGAGGCGCTAGGCGTTTACACCAGCAAGTCGTTTAGCCTGGTCGAAACCGGCGAGGCCCTGCAGCGCGGCGACGAACCCTCCCCCACCCGCAGCGGCGTGCTGGTGCGGCTCAACCACTCGCACATCCGCATCGGGTCGTTCCAGCGCTTGGCCCACCTGGGAAAGGCGGAGGACATGCAGCGCCTGCTGGACCATTCCATCCACCACTACCTCCCGGACGCCTGGCGGGACGACCCGGCGGAGCGCGCGACGGCGTTCCTGGCCGATGTCGCACGGCGCGTGGCGGTGCTGGGCGCGAGCTGGATGGCGGCGGGCTTCGTCCACGCGGTGCTGAACACCGACAACATCAACATCACCGGGGAAAGTTTCGACTATGGCCCCTGGCGCTTCCTGCCCACCTACGACCCGGATTTCACCGCGGCCTACTTCGACTATGGTGGCCTGTATGCTTACGGGCGCCAACCCGACACCCTGCTATGGAACCTGGTCCGCCTGGCCGAGTGCCTACTGCCGCTGTCGGACAAGCCGGCGCTGGAAGGGGTGCTGCAAGGCTTCGCCCCGCAGTTCGAATCCGCATTGGATGCTGCCGTGCTGCGCCGCCTTGGCTTAGCCCCTGCCGGACTGGAGGAGGATGCCGCACTCGCCCGGCATTGGTGGGCGTTCCTGGCCGAAAGCGGGGTCGGGTTCGAGCAGGCGTTCTTCGACTGGCACGGCGGCGCTGCCGCCGCGTCGCGCGCCGGACACAGTCCGGCGGCGGCATACTACGGCACCCCCGCCTTCGCTCCAGTCCGCGCCGCGCTCGACGTCCGGCCGCCGGCGCCGGGTGCCCGCTTGGACGATCCCTACTTCACTCGCGCCCAGCCCTGCACGATGCTGATCGAGGAGGTGGAGGCGATCTGGGCACCCATCGCAGAGCGCGACGACTGGGCGGCGTTCCACGCCAAGCTGGCGGACATCGAAGCGATGCATGTGGCCTATGCCGGTGCTTCTTCTCCCTCTCCCTGCGGGAGAGGGCTGGGGTGAGGGAAGCCGCAAGGACCGGATGTGGCCGTAGCAGGGACCAGTTCCTGGCGATTAAGCACGGCGCATGACGTTTCCCTCACCCCAACCCTCTCCCGGAGGGAGAGGGAGTCAGGGCAGGCCTCGGGTGTTCACATACAGCGCGTAAACCGACTGGCTCGCCGCCATGAACAGGCGGTTGCGCCGCAGCCCGCCGAAGCACAGGTTCGCGCAACGCTCGGGCAGGTGGATGTGCCCGATCGGCTCGCCGGCGGGGTTGAACACCCGCACCCCGTCCAACTCCGGGCTGCCCATGCCCCAGCCGCACCACAGGTTGCCGTCCTCGTCCACCCGGAATCCGTCGGGCGTGCCGGCGCCGGCGTCAATCAGAATGCGGCGCCGGGCCAGGCGCACGCCGTCCACCACGTCATAGGCCAGGATGCGCCGCGGCACGGACCGGCACTCGACGACGTAGAGCAGCTTCTCGTCGGGAGAGAACGCCAGGCCGTTCGGCGCCTCGATCGAGTCGTCCAGCAGCGTGGCCTGCCCGGTTGCCGGGTCCAGGCGATACAGGTTGAGCGGCAGCTCCTGTTCCGCCCGTGCACCTTCATAGTCCGACAGGAGGCCGAAGGCCGGGTCGCTGAACCAGATCGCGCCGTCCCGGCTGACCACCACGTCGTTGGGGCTGTTCAAGCGCTTGCCCTCGAATCGGTCCAGCAGCACGGTGATGCTGCCGTCATGCTCGGTCCGCGTCACCCGGCGGTTGCCGTGCTCGCACGTCACCAGGCGGCCCTGCCGGTCCCGGGTGTTGCCGTTGGCGTAACCTGATGGCTTGCGGAACGCAGAGACTGCGCCGGTCTCCTCTTCCCACTTCAAGATGCGGTTGTTCGGGATGTCGCTGACCAGCAGGTGCCGGGCATCGCCGAACCACGCCGGCCCCTCGGCCCAGCGCAGCCCGGTTGCCAGCCGCTCCACCGCGGCAAGGCCGAGGCGGTAGCGGTCAAAGCTCGGATGCAGGGACTGCACGGCGGGATCGGGATAGAAGGTGGCTGGCTGCCACATGGCGGGGAGGTCCTCCGTGGTTTTTCCCAAGCTTCGTCCCTGGCTGTTCCCCGTGCAACCCGGCTTTGACTTCCGCCGCCGCCAGGCCCAACACCGGGCGGCAACATCGGCCGGCCCGCAGCGATGATGAACGCGAACACCCTGTGGCTGCTGCTGTTCAGCGTATCCCTGGCCGGCGGTCAACTGCTGTTCAAGCGCGCGGCGCAGGAGATCATCGGGGTGCCCGCCGCCCGCATCCTCCTGGTGCTGGCGACCACGCCGGCGATGTGGGCGGCGGTCGTGCTGTATGCCGCGGCGACGCTGCTGTGGGTCTGGATACTGTCCCGCGTGCCGCTCAGCCAGGCGCATCCCTGGGCGGCGCTGGGCGTGGTGGTGGTGCCGCTGGCGGCGGTGCTGGTGTTCGGAGAAGTGGTGCGTCCGGTGTTCTGGCTGGGCGCCGCCCTGATCGTCGTCGGGATCGTGCTGACACAGGTGGGGTCGGGCGGCTAGTTGGACGCGGCGGCGGTCTAAGTCGCGGTGTGGACCTTGAGCGAGGATTCCAGCGCCGTCACCACGGCGTCCAGCTCCGCGGCGTCGGCGGTGATCGGCACCAGGTTGGCGATCAGCTCCACCAGGCTGACGCCCGACAGCGCCTGCACGTCGCGCACCGGATAGTTCGCCAGGGTCAGCTCAGCGTCCAGCAGGTCGCGCACGTCCGGCACGTCGGCAGGGTCGCAGATCGCATGGATGCGATACTGCGCCTCGGTTTCGTCCGCCTTGATCGGGCGGCGGTTGACCCAGTTCACCAAGGGCCGCAGCAGGGTGTTGCAGGCCAGCACGAACCCGGACAGCGCCGCCGCCTCCGCCAGCATCCCGCAGCCGGCGGATGCGCCGACCGCGGCCGAGCACCACAGCATCGCCGCCGTGTTCAGCCCGCGTATGTTGATGCCGTCCTTGAGGATGACTCCAGCCCCTAGCAGCCTGTCGGAGTGAGGTTGCGAGCGTTTTTGCGCGCCTGGGCTCATC
>CAXTDP010000154.1:0-4710 GCA_964242295.1 uncultured Acetobacteraceae bacterium
CCGCCTGCCCCGCCGCCAGCCGGGCATAGGCTGCGTCAAGCGTCGGCTCCTCCGCGACCGTGAACGCCGGCGCCGCCCGTGCCGCCAGGCGCCGCATCACCTCCGCGTTGGTGGTGCCCGCGCCGACCACGACTGTCTTGCCCGCCAGGTCCGCCGGCGATGCGATGGCCGATCCCGCCAGCGCCAGCAGCTTGGTCCCCGCCAGGAAGAACACCGGGGAGAACGCCACTGTCCGCGCCCGCGCCTCCGTCGCCGTCGTCGAGCCGCACTCCAGGTCCACCGCCCCCGACGCCACCATCGGCACCCGCGCATCCGCCGACACCGGCACGTAAACGATCCGCACCCCCGTCTGCCAGACCGGAGCACCCGCCTCGACCAAGTCCCGGTTGAGCGCCGCCGCAACGTCCGCCGCGATGCCCCGGCAAATATCCACCGAGAACCCGACAGCCTGCCCGCCAGGGTTGCGGAAGGAGAACGGCGGCGCGTCGTTCCGCACGCCAACCAGCAGCGTCCCGCGCCCGGCCACCACCTTCAGTGTGCCGGTCAGCGGCGCCCCGTCCTCCGCCTGGGCAGCACCTGCCAGGCCGATGGCCAACGCCGCGGCCAGCAGCAGCCGGGTCATGCCGCCGCGACCTCCATCTCGCCGATCATCGCCCGCCCGTCGGCATCCATGACAAGCTGGCCCTCCCACTTCGCCACCACGGCCGTCGCCAGCGAGTTGCCGATCACGTTCGTCGCCGACCGCCCCATGTCCAGGAAGGTGTCTATGCCCAGCACCAGCAGCAGCCCCTCCTCCGGCAAGCCGAACTGCCCGAGCGTCGCCGCGATCACCACCAGCGACGCCCGCGGCACCCCGGCAACGCCCTTGCTGGTCAGCATCAGCGTCAGCAGCATCGCGACCTGGGTGCCGAAGCCCAGCGGGATGTCATACGCCTGGGCGATGAACACGCTGGCGAACGTGCAGTACATCATCGTCCCGTCCAGGTTGAACGAGTAGCCCAGCGGCAGCACGAAGCTGCTGATCTTCCGGCTGATCGGGAACTTCGCCAACTGCTCCAGCATCTTCGGATATGCCGCCTCGGACGACGCGGTCGAGAACGCCAGCAGGAACGGCTCCTGCACCAGCTTCACCAGCCGCGTCACCGCGGGGCCCAGGAACACGAACCCGGCCAGGATCAGCAGCATCCACAGGCAGAACAGCCCGAAGTAGAACTCGCCCATGAACTTGGCATAGTTGACCAGGATGCCGAGGCCGTTGGTCGAGATGGTGGCCGCCATCGCGCAGAACACCGCGAGCGGCGCCAGCTTCATCACATAGCCGGTCATACGCAGCACGATGTGGGACAGGCCCTCGATCCCCTCCAGCACCACCTTGGCGCGCTGGCCCATCGCGGCGCAGGCGACGCCGAAGAACAGCGAGAACACGACGATCTGCAGGATCTCGTTGTCCACCATCGGCCGGATCGCGGAATCCGGGAAGACGTGCTTCACAAACCCATCCAGCGTCATGGCATGGGCGTCAATGCCGGAGGTGACGCCGGTGATCGCCTTATGGATGCCGGCGCCGGGCTGGAACACGTTGACCAGGATCAGGCCGAGCGTGAGCGAGACCAGCGAAGCGCTGACGAACCACAGCATCGCCTTGCCGCCGACCCGGCCCACCGTGCCCGCATCGGACATGTGGCCGATGCCCACCACCAGCGTCGAGAACACCAGGGGCGCTATGATCATCTTGATCAGGCGCAGGAAGATGGTGCTGCCGATGGACACGTAGCCGGCCAGCAGCTTCTGCGTGGCGGGATCGGCGACCTGCGCGTGGACCAACCCGCCGGCGGCGATGCCCAGGACCATCGCGCTCAGGATGTAGATGGTCATCCGGCTTGAACTCATAACCCAACCTCTCCTTGCGCCGGGGCGGCGTAAGCAGGCAGCTTGGCGTGGTTCGGCACCCCGTTGCAACGCTTGCGACGGATTTAAGTGTTAATTTTAACTCGACAGGCAGTGCCGGTCTGCGGGCGTCGCGACGGCATGGTCGCCTGGGCAGGACGACCGCGGCGAGTCGGCCGGGCCATTCGTCCTGCTCAGCCCGGCCCGCGCTTCCTGGTTGCCGCGAACACCAGCAGCCCGGCGCCAAGCCCGGTGCCTGCCCACAGCAACCGATCGAGGCCGGCCGTCTCCCTCCGGACCGGCAGCACCGTGATGGCGCCGGGCGAGGCGCCGATGCCGGCCCGTCCCTTTGGGTTCGCGGCGGCAACCTGGTCCGGCGGCACCGTCCAGCCAGACCATTGCCCCTCGCTGAAGTGGCGCAGCCCGAAGCCGACGGCGAGCGCCACCACGGCCGCCAGGACTGCCCTTGAGGCTATCGGCATATCTGTCTCCAAACGGCGCGACGCCACGCCCTGCCTACCTCAGGGCCGCCGCCATCGGAACAGAAGCTTCTGCTCCCTCTCCCTCCGGGAAAGGGCCGGGGTGAGGGGGCCTGCACCAGCAGCCCTGGCATTCGACCATCCCCGAGCCAGAACGGACGTCCACGGCCGCAACTCAACCGGCCGGGACTTGCCGCACAGGGGAAAGGTCAGCCATTCACGACGCCCGGATTTTCAATGCTGCACACCTATGATCCGGCCGTTCGGCAATCCGTATGCCGCAACCGGCAGCCTCCACTCAATGCGTATCGTCGCCCACGCGGTTGATCCCCGCATTGCGCCGGAATGCCGGCAGCCCCACCCCCGCCGCGTCAAATCCGCCGTCGTTCGCCAAGCACTGGCCGTTCACGTAGCTCGCCTCCTTGCTGCACAGGAAGCCGACCACGTTCGCCATCTCCTCGGTCGTGCCGTAGCGGCCGAGCGGAACGGCGTCATAATAGTCTGAGCGGATCGCCACGCTGTGCACCAGCTTCGCCATCTCGGTCTCCACGGGACCGGGGCAGACCGCGTTGACCCGCACGCCGAAATTGCCGAGTTCCACCGCATATTGCTTCGTCAGGTGGATGATCGCCGCCTTGCTGGTGCCATAGGCCACCCGCAGCGTGCTGGCGCGCAGGCCGGAGATCGAGGCGATGTTCACGATCGCCCCGCTCTTCTGCGCCGCCATGATCGCGCCAAAGGCCTGGGTGCACAGGAACGCGCCATCAAGGTTGGTGCCGAGCACATGGCGCCATTCCTCGAACGAGGTTTCCAGCGCCTGCTTGAACACCGCAACGCCGGCGTTGTTCACCAGCGCATCCACCCGGCCCCACTTCGCCACCACTGCCCCGGCAGCCGCCTCCACCTCGGCAGGACTGGAAACGTCGCATGGCACGGCCAGCACCCGCGACGGCAGGGCCAAAGCCGCCTCCGCCGCGGCGAGCGTGGCACGGTCTATATCGAGCAGCACAACATTATAGCCGTGGGCCAGGAACCATTGTCCGACGGCGAGGCCGATGCCGCGTGCCCCCCCGGTGACGACGGCAACCTGGCTGGCTTCGCTCGCGTCCGGCATGTCCCGCCCCATGAACCCGCTTGTTCCCAGGGCCGGCGGTTACGCGCGTTGCAGGCGCTTGGCAACCGCCAGCCCCAGGGGCCGGACAGCATCGCCAGCACCATTCAGCGTGGCTCGAATGTCCCGCGCCTAATCCGCTTCGCGCTCCAAGCCCACAGGCTCAGCGAGCAAACGCCCGTCAGGTCCGCCCCGGCGGCGTCCACACCGCCTGCCGCACGTCAATCCGCGACGGGATGATCCGCAGCCGGGCAAAGGTGTCGGCGATCCCCTGCTGCTGCGCGATGATCGCATCGTCCATCGGCTGCACCGCATAGGTCCCGCGCGACGCCGCCAAGCGCTGCGCTGCCAGCGGCACCCCCGTCACCTGCGTCATCAGCTCCGCCAAGGCGTCCGGGTTGGCGGCGGCCCAGGCAGCCGCGCCGTTGATGGCGCCCAGCAGCGCAATCAACTGGTCCGGCGCCGCAGCCACCCAGGCACGCCGGGCCAGGAAGAAGTTGTTGCTCGGCTCGACCTGCTGCGACTGGATCAGCACCTTCGCCGCCGGGTCCTGCTGCGCGACGGCCAGGAACGGGTCCCAGATCGCCCAGGCGTCCAGCGCCCCGCTCCGGAACGCCGCCGCCGCATCCGAAGGCTGCAACGCCACGGATTGAACGTCCGAAAGCATCAGCCCCGCCTGCTGCAACGCCTTGACCACGAAATTATGCGCGCTGGACCCCCGGGTATAGCCGACCCGGCGCCCCCGCAGGTCCGCCACCGTCCGCACCGGGCTGCCGTCGCGTATCAGGATCGCCTCGTTGTCGCCCCGCAGCGGCTGCGCCCCGACATACTGCAACAAAGACCCCGCCGCCTGCGCGAAGATCGGCGGCGTATCCCCGGTGCCGCCAAAATCCACCGCCCCGGCGTTCAAAGCCTCCAGCAGCGGCGGCCCCGCATTGAACTCCACCCAGGCGACCGGCACGCCCTGCGGCGCAAACAGCCGCTCCAGCGTGCCCTGGCTGCGCAGGATCACCGGCGAGCCAAACTTCTGGTAGCCGATCCGCAACGGCGCGGACGCGGCGCGCACCGGCCGGGCAGCGGCAACCAGGCCGAGGCCCAGCAGCGCCGCGCGTCGGGTCAGGTGCGGCATCATGCGTTCTCCGTCACGCCGAGGGACTCCAGCAGGATACGCCGCAACTGGGCGCGGGCCGGCGAAGCGTCGCGCGGGCGCGGCAGGTCCACCGCCACGTCCAC
>CAXTDP010000154.1:4810-9746 GCA_964242295.1 uncultured Acetobacteraceae bacterium
GGGCGCGGGCCGGCGAAGCGTCGCGCGGGCGCGGCAGGTCCACCGCCACGTCCACCCCGATACGCCCATCCTCCAGCACCAGCACACGGTCGGCCAGGCTCAGCGCCTCGTCCACGTCATGCGTCACCAGCAGCACCGCCGGGCCGTGGCTGCGCCAAAGGGCCAGCACCAGCGCATGCATCCGGATGCGGGTCAGCGCGTCCAGCGCGGCAAACGGCTCGTCCAGCAGCAGCAGGCGCGGCGCGCGGACCAGGGCGCGGGCCAGCGCCGCCCGCTGCGCCTCGCCGCCCGAGAGGGTCAGCGGCCAGGCATCCCCATGCCGGCCCAGGCCGACCTCCTCAAGCGCCGCCTCGGCACGTCCCTTGGCGCCCGCGTCGGTCAGCCCAAGCATCACGTTCTGCCACACCGGCGCCCAGGGCAGCAGCCGCGGCTCCTGGAACACGACGGCCGTGGGACGCGGCACCGCGACCACCGCACCCTCCGGCACCGGGTCCAGCCCGGCCAGGGTGCGCAGCAGCGTCGTCTTGCCCGACCCGCTGCGGCCCAGCAGCGCGGTGAAGCTGCCGGGCTGCAAGTCGAGGTCCAGCCGGTCCAACACCGTGCGCGTGCCAAACCGCCGGGTCAGGCCGCCGACATGCACGCCGTTCATCGTGCCGCTCCCATGTTGCCCGATCCCATGTTGCCTGGCTGCCAGCGCAGCGCCCGGCGCTCCACCGCGCGCACCAGGGCATCCGCGCCCAAGCCCAGCAGCGCATAAACCAGCAGCCCCACCACGATGATGTCGGTGCGCAGGAAGTCCCGTGCGTCGTTGATCATGTGGCCGATGCCGGACGACGCCGCGATCTGCTCCGCCACCACCAGCGTCAGCCACGACACGCCCAAGGCGTAGCGCAGCCCGACCAGCAGCGACGGCAGCGCCCCCGGCAGCATCACCCGACGTATCAGCCCCAGCCGGCCCAGCCCAAACACCCGCGCCGCCTCGATCAGCTTGGGGTCCACCCCGCGCAGCCCGGCGAACAGGTTCAGGTAAACCGGGAAGGCCGCCCCCAGCGCCACCAGCGCCACCTTCGGCAGCTCGCCGATGCCAAACCACAGGATGAACAGCGGCACCAGCGCCAAATGGGGCAGGGTGCGGAGCATCTGCATCGGCGCGTCGGCAACGTCCTCGCCCAGTCGTGACAGCCCCGCCACCAAGGCCAGCACCGCGCCCACCACCGCGCCGATGGTGAACCCGGCGGCGACGCGGGCCAGCGACACCAGCAGGTTCTCCCCCAACTCGCCGGCAAGCAGCAGGTCCCACGCGGTCGCCAGGATGGCGCTGGGGGCGGCGATAACCGTCGCGGGGATCACGCCGGCCCGCGACAGCGCCTCCCAGGCCAGCACCAGCACCACCGGCGACACGAAGCGGCGCATCGGCAACAGCGATGGCAGCCGAAGCGCCCCGCGCCCACGCTTCCGGACGGCATGGCGGTCCAGGGAAAGGGTCTGCCCCATCGTCAGCGCACCCCGGCCGCGGTAGCGTTGGTGGTCATGAACGACCCGCCGCCGGTCATCAAGGTCTGCCCGCCGATCGGAGCGCCGGGGCGCTTGACGCCCAGCAGCGGGAACAGCAGCTCAGCCACGCGATACGCCTCGTCAAGGTGCGGGTAGCCGCTGGCGATCACCGTATCTATGCCCAGCGCCTGGTATTCGCGTATCCGGTCGGCCACCGTCTGCGGATCACCCACCAACGCGGTGCCGGCGCCGCCACGCACCAGGCCAACGCCGGCCCACAGGTTCGGCGAGACTTCCAGCCGCTCCCGTGATCCGCCATGCAGCGCCAGCATCCGCCGCTGCCCCACGCTGTCGCTTTCGGTCGCCATCTTGCGCTGCGCCGTCTCGATGGTGTCGTCGGACAGGTGCCGGATCAGGCTGCGGGCGGCGTCCCACGCCTCGCCCTCGGTTTCCCGCACGATCAGGTGCAGGCGGATGCCGTAACGCAGGGTGCGGCCATGCTCGGCGGCCCGGCGGCGCACGTCGGCGATCTTCTCGGCCACCGCGTCCGGCGGCTCGCCCCAGGTCAGGTAGGCGTCGGCCTGCGCCGCCACCAAGGCATGGGCGGCCGGTGAGGACCCGCCGAAGTACACCGGCGGATGCGGCGCCTGCACCGGCGGGAACAGCAGCCGGCCCTTCTCGGCCGACAGGTATTGCCCCTGGTGGTTCACCGTCTCGCCCGCCATCAGCCCGCGCCAGATCTGCAGGAACTCGGCGGCCTGGTCGTAACGCTCGTCATGGCTCAGGTGCAGCCCGTCGCCGGCCAGGTCCGCCGGATTGCCGCCGCACACGACATTCAGCATCAGCCGCCCGCCGCTGAGCCGGTCCAGCGCCGCGTGCTGCCGCGCCGCCTCGCCGGGCAGGGTATGGCCCGGCCGTATCGCCACCAGGAAGCGCAGCCGCTCGGTGAACGGCATGATGCTGGCCGCCGTCACCAGCGCGTCCTCGCAGGCGTTGCCGGTCGGCAGCAGGACACCGGTGTAGCCCAACTGGTCCGCCGCCTCCGCCACCATGCGCAGATAACGGTTATCCGACACGCGCTGCCCGGCAGCCGCGCCGAGGTAGCGGCCGTCGCCGCCGGTCGGCAGGAACCACAGCATGTCCGGTGCGGGCGGGATTGGCGGAAGAGGGGGGATCGCGTTCATGAATGGCTCCGGTCCGGGCATGGCCGTGGGTGCGCTTTGGCGGGCGCGCAGCGTCCTGAAACAGAGGTGGTGACTCAACCTGGAACAAGGGCGCCGCCGGAGTTTGGTGAATCCGTCTGGATGCCGGGGATTAGACGAAATGCTGTGCTGCCAGGCCCCGCCCGGCTGCAAGCTGAGACTACTCGCTGTCCGGCGCCCTGCGGTCGCGGAAGGCGCGGGCCACCAGCGGATAGGCCGTCGTGGTCTTCAGCCGCTCCATCGCAAAGCGCGAGGTCACGTTCTTCAGCGGCACCGCGGCGATCAGGCGCTTATAGAACGTGTCGAACTCCGCCATGTCCGCGACGGCGACGCGCAGCATGTAGTCCACCTCCCCTGCCATCCGGTAGGCGTCCATCACCTCTGGCATGCCGGACACGGTTGCGGCGAACTGCGCCAGCCAGTCCGCCGAGTGCTCCGGCGCCTCGACCGCCACGAACACGATCAAGCCGATGCCGACCTGCTCCGGCTCCACCAGCGCGACCCGGCGCAGCAGGACGCCGGCCTGCTCCATCTTCTGGATGCGCTTCCAGACCGGGGTTGGGGACAGGCCCACCTGATCCGCCAGTTGCGCCATCGGCGCAGTGGCGTCCTGCTGCAGCAGGCCCAGCAGCTTGCGGTCAATCTCATCCATCCCGCGCCCCTAGCAGCCCACGCCGCCATCCGGCAAGCAGTACGGCTCTTCTCCCTTTCTCCCCGGAAGAGGGTCGGGGTGAGGGAAAAGGGAAGCGCCGCCCCGTCCTGAAAACCGCCCTGTCCTGAAACAGGTGCTGCTCCCTGCTCCACCCGAGGACCAACAGCGGTGCGCGGCGTCCCACACCCCAACCCTCTCCCGGAGAAAGAGGGAGCAGGATCAGGCGTCCACGGTGTCCGCGGCGTCCCGTGCGTTGACGGCGGTCACGAACGACCGCACCCGCCCGTAGCATTCGCACGCCGCAGCCTCCAGCCCCGGGCGGTCGCAGATCATGATGCGGCCGCGGCCGTTGCGGACCAGCCCGGCGTCCCGCAGCGTGCCCAGCGCGATGGTGACGCCGGACCGGCGCACCGCCAGCATGGTGGCCAGGAACTCCTGCGTCAGCGGCAGCTCGTCGCCGTCGTTCCGGTCATGCGCCAGCAGCAGCCAGCGGGCGCAGCGCTCGTTGACGCTGTGGCGGCTGTTGCAGGCCGCGGTCTGCGACACCAGCGCCACGAAGCTGTCCAGCCGCCGCAGCAGCCGCCGCCGCAGGACGGGCGCCTCATCCAAGCAGGCGCGCAGGGTGGCAGCCGACATCCGGTAGGCGATGCCCGGCATCTGCACCATGGCGCGGTTGAACGCCGTGGCCTCGGGGTCCAGCAGCGTCGTCAGGCCGACCATGCCCTCCACCCCGATCACCCCGACCTCGACGCCGATGCCCATGTCGTTCGCCACGGCCACCATGCTGGCGAGGCCGGACTCGAAGAAGTAAACATGCTCGATCCGCTCGCCTGGCTCATGCAGGCCCTGGCCATTGACCAGGCGGACCCGCAGCAAATGCGGGCGAAGGGCAGACAACTCGGCGGGCGGCAGGGCAGCAAGTATTTCATTCGAAAAAGTGGCGCTGCTGGACAAAACGTCTTTATCCCTTGAAAGCCTGCCCGGATCGGGACAAGGCTAGACTATACTGGTCACCCTACTCAACATGCAGCAGTCAGCACGGCTGTCGTAGCCGCAACCATGCTGCTTGCAACCTAAAAATTCGGACCGCAAGACCTCCGCATTCAGCGGTGTTCGCTGTGTCCGTTGCTGCACATAGTGATGTACTGGCCCGGTTGAGGCAAGTAATCGCGATCTTGTTAAATCTGTACTGTCCTGTACAAATCCTACCCCTTTGCTGCATAGCTGCTGACAGCCTGGGCCGGGGCGGTTAGCCTTCCGCCATGCGCATCCTTCTTTCGCTTGCCGCCCTGACCCTCTTCCTCCGCCCCGCCGCGGCGGCGGACCCGGCGCCGGTTTCGGCCAGCCGCGGCATGGTCGTAACCGCCCAGCGCCTGGCGTCCGAGGTCGGAGCGCAGGTCCTGCGCGACGGCGGCAACGCCGTGGATGCGGCGGTGGCGGTCGGCTACGCCCTGGCCGTCACCTACCCGGCGGCAGGCAACCTGGGCGGCGGCGGCTTCATGACGCTGCGCCTGGCCGACGGGCGCACGGCGTTCCTCGATTTCCGGGAGCGGGCGCCCCTGGCCGCGACGCCGGGCATGTTCCTGGA
>CAXTDP010000155.1:0-9697 GCA_964242295.1 uncultured Acetobacteraceae bacterium
CCCGCTGGGCAACATCGGCGCGTTCCGCATCAACCACCTGCACCCGCCGTTCAACGACGTGCGGGTGCGGCGGGCGGTGATGATGGCGCTGAACCAGGAGGACTACATGCGCGCGGTCGTCGGCGACGACGACGAGCTGTGGAAGCCGCTGCCGAGCTTCTTCACGCCTGGCACTACGACCTGGAGCGACGCCGGCGGCGAGCTGCTGACGGGTCCGCGCCGGTATGACGAGGCGAAGAAGCTGCTGGCGGAGGCGGGCTACAAGGGCGAGCCGGTGGTGCTGTGCGTCGCGACCGACGTGCAGATCACCAAGGCGCAGGGCGACGTGACGGCCGACCTGCTGGGCAAGATCGGCATGAAGGTGGACTACCAGGCGCTGGACTGGGGCACGGTCGGCGCCCGCCGGGCCAAGAAGGACCCGCCGAGCCAGGGCGGCTGGAACATCTTCCACACCTGGCACGCGGGCGCGGACTGCATCAACCCGGCACCTTATACCGCGCTGGACGCCGGCGGTGACAAGGCTTGGTTCGGCTGGCCGAAGTCGGAGGCGGTGCAGTCCGCCATCGCCACCTGGTATGACGCCCCGGACCAGGCGGCGGAGAAGGCGGCGATGGCCGCGATAGACACCGCCAGCATGGAGAACGTGACCTACATCCCGACCGGGTTCTTCCTGATGTATCAGGCCTGGCGCAAGAACATCAGCGGCGTCGTCAAGGCGCCGTTCCCGGTGTTCTGGGGCGTCCAGAAAACGTGAGTCGAAACGTGGGCCAACGCCGATGCTAGGCTTCCTGCTCCGCCGCGTGCTGGCGACCATACCTGTGATGGCGGTCGTGGCGCTGTTCGTGTTCAGCCTGCTGTATCTGGCGCCGGGCGACCCCGCCTCGATCATCGCGGGCGACCAGGCGACGCCTGCCGATGTCGAGCGCATCCGCGCGGGCCTGGGACTGGACAGACCCTTCCTGGTCCGCTTCGCCGAGTGGGCGTGGAACGTGATGCGGGGGGACCTCGGCGTTTCCATCTTCAGCAACCAGCCGGTCACCCACCTGATCGCGCAGCGGCTGGAGCCGACGATCTCCCTGCTGGTGCTGACGCTCACGCTGTCCATCGTCATCGCCGTTCCTATGGGCGTGCTGGCGGCGTGGAACCACGGCACCTGGATTGACCGGGTGCTGATGGCGCTGGCGGTGCTGGGGTTCTCGATCCCGGTGTTCGTGGTGGGCTACCTGCTGTCCTACGTGTTCGCGCTGCAGGCGGACATGTTCCCGGTGCAGGGCTATACGCCGCTGTCCCGCGGGGTCGGGCCGTGGCTCAACAACCTGGTGCTGCCGGCGGTGGCGCTGGGGGGCGTTTACATCGCGTTGATCGCCCGCATCACCCGGGCGACGATGCTTGAGGTATTGAGCCAGGACTACATACGCACCGCCAAGGCCAAGGGCGTCGGCAGCCGCACCGTGCTGTTCCTCCATGCATTGAAGAACGCTGCCGTGCCGATCGTGACGGTGATCGGCATCGGCGTCGCGCTGCTGATCGGCGGGGCCGTGGTGACGGAGGAGGTGTTCGCCATCCCCGGCCTGGGCCGGCTGGTGAAGGACGCCATCCTGCGCCGCGACTACCCAATCATCCAGGGCGTCGTGCTGCTGTTCAGCTTCGCCTATGTGCTGGTGAACCTGGGGGTGGACCTGCTCTACTCCCTGTTCGACCCGAGGATACGCTATTGAGCACAACCATCCTTCCCGACGCGCCGGTCGCCACGGCGGCGCAGCCGCATGTCACCCCGGCGGAGGTGCTGCCGGACGTGCTGCCGGCCCCACGCCAGCGTGGGGCCGTACGCAGCTTCATCCGGCGCCATCCCACCATCTTCGCCGGTGGGCTGCTGCTGGTGCTGATCCTGTTCATGGCCGTCGCCGCGCCGCTGTTGTGGACGGTGGACCCCACCGCGCTGGCGCCGGCCAAGCGCACCCGGGAACCATCCGCGCTCTATTGGTTCGGCACCGACATGCTGGGGCGGGACGTGTATTCCCGCGTGCTGTATGGCGCGCGGGTGTCGCTGATCGTCGGCTTCTCGGTCGCGGCGCTGGCGTCGGCGGTGGGAACGCTGATCGGGCTGGTGTCGGGCTTCGTGCGCTGGGCGGACAGCGTCATCATGCGGGTGATGGACGGGCTGATGAGCATCCCCCCCATCCTGCTCGCCATCGCGCTGATGGCGCTGACCCGCGGCAGCGTCGGCAACGTCGTCACCGCTATCACTATCGCCGAGGTGCCGCGTGTGGCCCGGCTGGTGCGCGGCGTCGTGCTGAGCCTGCGCGAGCAGCCCTATGTCGAGGCCGCCATCGCCTCCGGCACCCGCGTGCCGATGATCATCTGGCGGCACATCCTGCCCAACACCTTTGCGCCGATCACGGTGCAGGCGACCTACATCTGCGCGTCGGCGATGATCACCGAGGCCATCCTGTCCTTCATCGGCGCCGGCACGCCGCCGATCATCCCGTCCTGGGGCAACATCATGGCCGAGGGCCGGGCGCTGTGGCAGGTGAAGCCGTATATCGTGATGTTCCCGGCGGTGTTCCTGTCACTGACCGTGCTGGCGGTGAACCTGCTGGGCGACGGGCTGCGGGATGCACTGGACCCACGCATGGCGAAGAAGGTCTGACGCGGTGGCGCTGACCCCGCCGCGGAGCGGCGAGTCCTTGCTGTCCAATCCGCGGAGCGGTGAACCGCTGCTGATGGTCGAGCGGCTGCAAACGCACTTCGCCACCCAGGACGGAGTGGTGCGGGCGGTGGAGGGGCTGTCGTTCCACATCGAGGCCGGGGAAACGCTGGCCATCGTCGGCGAAAGCGGCTGCGGCAAATCCGTCACCAGCATGAGCATCCTGCGGCTGATCCAGGAGCCGCCGGGCCGCATTGCCGGGCAGATACGGTTCCAGGGGCGCAACCTGCTGACGCTGTCCGAGGCCGAGATGCGCAAGCTCCGGGGCAACGACATCAGCATGATCTTCCAAGAGCCGATGACCAGCCTGAACCCGGTGCTGACCATCGGCCGCCAGATTGGCGAGACCCTGCGGCTGCACCAGGGCCTGAACGCCGCCCAGGCGGAGGCGCGGGCGGTGGAGATGCTGACCCTGGTGGGCATCCCCGCGCCGGGCCGTCGGGTGCGCGAGTATCCGCACCAGTTGTCCGGCGGGATGCGGCAACGGGTGATGATCGCGATGGCGCTGGCCTGCAACCCCAAGCTGCTGATCGCCGACGAGCCGACGACGGCGCTGGACGTGACGATCCAGGCGCAGATTCTGGACCTGATGCGGGACCTCAAGACCCGCTTGGGATCGGCCATCATGCTCATCACCCACGATCTCGGCGTCGTCGCGGAGATGGCGCAGCGGGTCGTCGTCATGTATGCCGGGCGCAAGGTGGAGGAGGCGACGGCTCGGGAGCTGTTCGCCAACCCGCAGCACCCTTACACGCGTGGGCTGCTGGGTGCGGTGCCGCGGCTGGGCAGTTCGCTGACCAGTACGGCGCGCAGCAAGCTGGCGGAGATACCCGGGCTGGTGCCGTCGCTCCGCAAGCCCATCGTCGGTTGCGCCTTTGCCGGCCGTTGCCTGAGCGCAACCGACCTGTGCCGCAGCATCGCTCCGGCTGTTGAGCAGAAGCGGCCTGGCCACAGCGTCGCCTGCCATTACGCCGAGTTTGCCATGCCGGATTACGCCAAGGCGGGGGAGGCCGCGGCATGACCCGGCCGTTGCTGGAAGTGCGCGGCCTGAAGAAGCATTTTGCCTTACGCGGCGGCCTGCTGGGCGGGGTCACGGGCCAGGTCTATGCGGTGGACGGCGTGACCTTCGACATCGCCAAGGGCGAGACCCTGTCCCTGGTCGGCGAAAGCGGGTGCGGCAAGAGCACCGTCGGCAAGGCCATTCTACGGCTGACCGATCCCACGGCCGGCGAGGTCTGGCTGGATGGGCAGCGGATCGACAACCTGCCGGCCAGCCAGCTCCGCCCGCTGCGCCAGCGCATCCAGGTGGTGTTCCAGGACCCGTTCAGCAGCCTGAACCCGCGCATGCGGGTGCGCGACATCATCGCCGAGCCGCTTCGCAATTTCGACCTTACCAAGTCCGCCTCGGAGTTGGAGGACCGCGTGGCAACCTTGATGGATACCGTGCGGCTGCCGCGGGACGCCATGCACCGGTTCCCGCACGAGTTCAGCGGCGGCCAGCGGCAGCGGATCGGCATCGCCCGCGCGCTGGCGCCTGGCGCCGACCTGATCATCTGCGACGAGGCAGTCTCGGCGCTGGACGTGTCGGTGAAGGCGCAAATCGTCAACCTGCTGTCCGACCTGCAGGACGAACTGGGGCTGGCGCTGCTGTTCATCAGCCATGACTTGGCAATCGTCGAGCACCTGACTCACCGGGTCGCGGTGATGTATCTTGGCAAGATCGTCGAGGTGGCGGACCGCCGCACCCTGTTTGCCAGCCCGCGCCACCCTTATACCCGGGCGCTGCTGTCGGCGGTGCCGGTGCCTGATCCCACGGCGTCGCGCGACCGCGTCATCCTGACCGGCGACGTGCCCAGCCCGATCAACCCGCCGTCGGGCTGCCGCTTCCATACCCGCTGCCCCTATGTGTTCGACCGTTGCCGCACCGAGGAGCCGGTGTTGCGGGAGACGCCGGCCGGTGGGCCGGGCCAGCGTGCCGCATGCCACCTGGACGCGCTGCCGGAACTACACGTGGTGCCGGAGGCGGCATGAGGCTTGGCCGGCGCTCCGACCGCAATATGCGACGCCAATAAGCGGCACCCGAGGCAAACCTGGCGCCGCGCAGGCCCAGCGGAGATTTCGCAACTTCAGCTATTTGGGAGGGAGTGGTGGCGACGCTCCACTTTGCCGGCAGCACCGGGGTTCCCGGGACCCCAGGCACAGTACCTTGACTTACCCTTCGCGGCCCGCACACTAGTTGCATCTGCAAGCGCGGCTAAGCGCCGTCCGGTCTGGCCAATGCCGGATTGTGCAGCTTGGTTTCAAAGGGAGTGAACGATGCCGCAGGTATCGCTGACAGTGAATGGACGCAGCCACACCGCCGAAATCGAGGGGCGGACTCTGCTGGTGGAGTTGCTGCGGGAGGGCATGGGCCTGACAGGCACCCATGTCGGGTGCGACACCAGCCAGTGCGGGGCCTGCGTCGTCCATGTGGACGGCAAGTCGGTGAAGGCGTGCACCATGCTGGCCATGCAGGCCAATGGCACCCAGGTCACGACGATTGAGGGCCTGGCCGCCAATGACGGCACCCTGCATCCCATGCAGGCCATGTTCCGCGAGCATCATGCCCTGCAATGCGGGTTCTGCACGCCGGGCATGGTGATGTCGGCGGTGGACTTGGTGCAGATGCACCCGGAGGGGCTGACGGAGGACCAGATACGTCATGGGCTTGAGGGCAACCTGTGCCGGTGCACGGGATACCACAACATCGTCAAGGCCATCGCCGCGGCCTGGCCCATCATGCACGGCAGGCAGATGGCGCAGGCCGCGGAGTAACGGCGGAGGGCTGGACACGACCGGCATAAAGCCGGCGCATACTGGGGGGGAATGGGAACCATGGGTTTCGAGGGCATCAACACCAGCGTACGCCGCAAGGAGGATCACCGCCTCCTAGGCGCCGCCGGCAACGACACCGATGTCCTCAGTTGGCTCGGCGAGCTCCATGCACGTACACACACTCTCCTGGGGTCCAAGGAGTGCGGCGAGACGGGCGCCATCGGCAGCCGGCCTTCCTTTATCAATGCCGCGGTGGATGCGCCGCGAGGTGGCGTGCGGCGTCTGGACGTGCCGGCGCCGGCGCAGAAAGTGTGGTCCATCATACAAGCCAACCAGCCGCGCAGGGCGGCCGAGTAGGAAGCGAGCGATGTACGATTTCAGCTATAGCAAGCCATCCACCATCCCCGACGCCGTGAAGACGCTGGGCACTGACCCCGACGCCAAGCCGCTGGCCGGTGGGCAGACCTTCATTCCTGTACTGAAGCAGCGGCTGAACAAGCCCAACGTCGTAGTGGACCTATCCGGGCTGGGCCTGACCGGCATCAAAGCCGAAACGGGCAAGATCACCATCGGCGCGATGACCACGCATCATGCCATCGAGGAGTCGCCGGAGATCAGGGCGCAGCTTCCCGGGCTGCACAAGATGGCCTCGCTGATCGGCGACAACCAGGTGCGCCACCGCGGCACGATGGGCGGGTCGCTGGCCAACAACGACCCATCTGCGTGCTACCCGGCTGCCGTGCTGGCGTTGGGCGCCACCATCCACACCAATCAGCGCAGCATTCCGGCCGAAGACTACTTCCAGGGAATGTTCACCACGGCGCTTGAGCCGGGCGAGTTGATCACCGCCATCGAGTTCCCGGTTGCCGACAAGTCCAACTACGAGAAGTTCCGCAACCCGGCTTCGCGCTATGCAATGGTTGGCGTGTTCGTGGCCAAGGGCAGCTTTGGCGTGCGGGTCGCCATTACCGGCGCCGGGCAGAATGGGGTGTTTCGGCATACGGAGATGGAGGAGGCCCTTGCCAAGGACTTCTCGGCCGGCGCAATTGCGGGGATCGTGACTTCGGCAGATGGTCTGAATGGCGACATCCATGCAAGTCCGGAGTATCGTGCCCATCTTATCGGAGTGATGGCCCGCCGGGCTGTTGCCGGAGCCTAGGTTGGGCAGGGCTGCGCGGGATTATCCAGTGCAGCCCCGCGGCGTTTTGGGAGTTTGGACGTTTGGTCGTGGACCTGCATCTGCTGTGCAAACAAGGACAGCGCAACAAGCGTGTCGGCCCGGAGCCGACGCGGTATGAGACTGGGACTTGGCCGGTGACGGACGAGGTCGCCGAGGAGGCAGTCGGCGGGCGCCTGTATCTGCATGCAGCCCGGGCCGAGGAAGCCTACTACGGCGGCACCATACAGGCATGGCGCCGTTCGCCCGAAGATCCCAAGCGCAAGGTGTTCACCTACTTGGTGGACGGCCCGTTCCGCATCCGCTGCCCGGAGAAGTGGGGCCAGGAAAAGGCCATCGTCCGCCGATAAGCCGGCATGGTGCGGCACGTCGCGGTGATCGGTGCCGGGATCGTCGGCGCTGCCTGTGCTGTGGAGTTGGCGCGCGACGGGCACAGGGTGACGATCATCGAGCCCGGCGATCCCGGCGGGGAGCAGGCGGCGAGCTACGGCAACGGTGCCTGGCTTAGTTCGTCTTCCGTCGTGCCCGCTTCCATGCCGGGCTTGTGGCGCAGGGTGCCGGGGTTCCTGGCGGACCCCTTGGGGCCGTTGGCGATCCGCTGGACCTACCTCCCCAAGTTGGCGCCGTGGCTGGCCCGCTTCGTGCGGGCTGGATCAACGGTGCCGCGGGTGGAAGCGACGGCCCGGGCGTTGCGTTCCCTAGTTGCGGATGCGCCGGAGCGGCATCGGGCCTTGGCAGCCGAGGCTGGCGTGGAAGAGCTGATCGAACGCTGGGGCTTGCTCTATATTTTTCCGAGCCGCGCCGATTTCGAGCGCGAGGCATTGGCGTGGCGGCTGCGCCGTGAGAATGGCGTGGATTGGCTGGAACTCGACGCGGACGAATTGCGGCAGCAGGAGCCGGAACTGGACCGGCGTTATACCTTTGGCGTGCTGGTGCAGGCTGGGGGCAACTGCACCGACCCCGGCGCTTATGTGGCCGCGCTGGTACAGCATGCGGTCGGGCAGGGCGCCACGCTGCTGCGGGCCGGTGCGACCGGGTTTCGCATGGCCGGCAAGCGCCTGCAGGCTGTGCTGACCGGGGATGGCGAGGTCGGGTGCGATGCCGCCGTGATCTGCGCCGGCGCACGTTCCCGCGTCCTGGCCCGCGACGTCGGCGACCGGGTGCCGTTGGAAACCGAGCGGGGCTATCACGCCGTGATCTCCCATCCCGGCACGGGGCCGCGCCATCCCGTGATGCCCAGCGACGGCAAGATGGCGGTCACGATGACGCGCGGCGGGCTGCGGATTGCCGGGCAGGTGGAGTTGGCCGGGCTGGACGCCGCGCCGGACTGGCGGCGTGCGGAGATTTTGCGGGACTATGCGCTGCGGACCTTTCCGCGCCTGCCGAGGGACCTGCCGGCCGAGCGGGTGAAGGTGTGGATGGGTCACCGTCCCAGCGTGGCGGACGGCCTGCCGGTCATCGGCCCGGCACGCGGCTGCGCCGATGTGATGCACGCCTTTGGGCATGGCCATGTCGGATTGGCGGCGGGCCCGGTAACCGGCCGGCTGGTGGCGGACCTGCTGGGCGGGTTGCCGCCGGTTATTGATCCTGCGCCATACTCGCCGCGGCGCTTTGCCTGACCTGGAGGATTGTCTGAATGCCCGAGTATCCCTTCACCGCCGCCGACCTCGAAATCCTGCGGGGGTGGGACACCCCGACCATCTGCAACGGGTTGGAGCTGATCGTGCCGGAGCGCCGGGCCATCGGCTTCACGACCGAGCCGATGATCGCCGCCGACCGGGCGTTGAAGCCTATCGTCGGGCTGGCCCGCGTCGGCACGCTTGCAGCCCGGGCGAAGCCGGCCGGCATGGCGGCGGACAGGCTGGATTGGTATGATTATGTCGCCGATGCGGCGTTGCCGACGGTGGTGGTGCTGCAGGACCGGGACGATCCGCCGGGCCATGGCGCCTGGTGGGGCGAGGTGCACAGCACCGTCCATAAGGCGCTGGGGGCGGAGGGGTGCGTCACCAATGGCAGCTTCCGCGACGTGGACATGCTGGCGCCTGGGTTCCAGATCATCGGCGGGCGGATCGGGCCTAGCCATGCTCATGTGCACATGATCGGGTTTGGCGAGCCGGTGACGGTGTTCGGCATGGATGTCGCGCATGACGACGTGATCCATGCGGACTTTCATGGCGCCGTGGTGATCCCGGCCGAGGCGGTGCGGAAGTTGCCGGAGGCGATTGCGCTGGTGTCCCGGCGGGAGAAGGTGATCCTCGACGTGTGCGCTGCGCCGGATTTTTCTCCGGCCAAGCTGCGGGCGGCGGTTACGGCTTCGGGGGAGATACACTGATTTATCCCTATCCTTACGGCAGAGCGTTGGGGTGAGGGAGGCTGGAGGGGCGGAATTCAACCTTGCATGAGCCGCCGGGCTCTGCTGCTGGTTGGAGCCGGTGCTTGCGGTTTCCCTCACCCCGGCCTTCTCCCGGAGGGAGAGGGGGAAAAGCGCATTTTCTCTAAGGTTGCTGCTGCGCTTGTTATGGTGCTGGCCCAATCGCCGGGGTTGGACTGGCGGTGGATGGTGAGGGTGGGATACCAAGGGCTGTCGGTGCGGCCGTGCAGCCAGCGCCAGCAGTTGTCGTAGCGGTCCAGCAGCAGCACCGGTTTGCCCATGCCGGCGGCGAGGTGGGCGACGGCGGTGTCCACGCTGACGACCGCGTCCAGGTTGGCGACCACGGCGGCCGTGTCGGCGAAGTCTCGCACGCCGGCCATGCCGTCCAGCATGCCTTGCGGAACCGGGGTTCCGAACTGCAGGCTGATTAGCTGTATGCCGGGTGCGGCGCCGAGGGGCGCTAGGGTCTCCGGGGTCGTGCTGCGGACCTGGTCCGTGGCGGCGGCGCCGGGGTCTGTTGGACGGCCGGCGCCAGCCCAGGCGACACCGATCCGCAGCGCGGCGGGGGGTAGGCGAGTGGCCCGGCGGGCGGTCTCGGCCGGGTCGGCGTGCAGGTAGGGTGCGGCGG
>CAXTDP010000156.1:0-9685 GCA_964242295.1 uncultured Acetobacteraceae bacterium
GGTTGCTGTCCCGGCTCGCCATGCCGGCGAGCGCCGACACCGTGCTACGCCTGGTCTGTCAGCTACCTGTGCCCGAGCCGGAGCCGGCGCGCGTGGTGGCCGTGGACGACTGGGCACTGCGCAAAGTGCGCACCTACGGCACGATTGTGGTGGACCTGGAGCGCCGCCGCGTGCTGGACCTCTTACCCGACCGCACGGCCGAGACGCTGGCCGGCTGGCTGCCGGCCCGGCCAGGCATCGAGGTCGTCGCCCGCGACCGCTCGACCGAGTATGCCCGCGCCATCGCCCTCGGCGCGCCGGAGGCGACGCAGGTTTCGGACCGCTGGCACCTGCTGGCCAACATGCGCCAGGTGCTCGAGCGCTGGCTGGCCGGGGCACAGGCACGGCTTCGGCGCCTGCCGGTCCTGCCCGAACCTGATGCTCCCGCCGACACGCGGCAGCGGTCGGGGCGGCGCATCGGGCCGTTTCCGCGTTCGGCCGCCGAGATGCGGGCCCGCGCAGGGCGCCGTGAACGACGGATTGCGCTCTACGAGGAGGTCCGGCGGCGCCGTGCTACAGGCGAGACGCTGCTCGCGATCGGCCGCACGGTGGGCTTGGCGGTGAACACGGTGCGCAAGTATGCCGCCGCCGAGAGCTTCCCTGTCGCCGAGAGGCAGCGGCCCTGGCGCAGCATCCTGGACCCTTATCTCGCCCACCTGCGAGCGCGGTTCGCCGAAGGCTGTAACAGCCCGCGGGTGCTCTGGCGCGAGGTGCGTGCCATGGGCTTCCCGGGGACGGACAAGCAGGTGCAACGCTGGCTGGCGCAGCACCGGAGCGCACTTGCCGCCCCGCCGGCCGGACTGGACCAACCACCCGCGTTGCCTTTGGCGACGCAGCTCGCGTGGCTGCTGATCCAACCCCCGGCGGCGCTGTCCGCCGACGACGCCAGCACGACGGCGCGGGTCGAGTAAGACGGGGAGGCCGCCTGCGTCGCGGCCTTAGCCCGCCGCTTCACCGCCCTCGTGCGCAGCTGCGGAGTGCGCCAGATGCCCGATCCCGCTACGGCGCTGGCGGCCCTGGAGGTCTGGCTCGCCGACGCCCGCGTCTGCGGCGTGCGCAATGTCGAGACTTTCGCGGCAGGACTGGAACAGGACGGCGCCGCCGTGCGCGCCGCGCTCACCACGCCCTGGAGCAGCGGCCAGGCCGAGGGACAGATCACCCGGCTCAAGCTGATCAAGCGGCAAAGCTACGATCGCGCCGGCTTCGACCTGCTGCGCCGGCGCGTTCTGATCGTAGCATGATCCACGCAAAGCGCGGGAGAGCCACGATTTTGCATGGTCTCTTGACGGCAAGGCGGACATCTTGATTGTCGGACGGGAAGATGGATACTCATCCTTGCCATGGGTCGGCCAGGCACACTTGCGCTTTCAAGTGGTGACTCGTGACCGAGGCGTCGAGTCACGGGCGTCTAATAAGGGGTTGGGCCAAAATCTGGATGCGCGGCCAGCTTCTCTTGCGCCTGTCGCGACTGCGCTGCTTCAGCGCCACGCCTTGCCAGGTCGGCAGTCTGATCTTGCATCCTCTCCACAAATCCCTCAATCTCCCGGCCGACTTCGGTAACAGCTTCGCCATTGTGCGCCAGCGCCTCACCCAACGCATCAATCTTCTGGAGCAGCACGGAATACACACCTAGCTCCCGTAGCTTCGCGCGAGCTTCGACGCCGTGCATTCTTCCCTCGGCTTGCTGCGTCTGCAGCCGATGCTCGTCGTGCATGAACCCTTCCGCCGCCTCCTGCCGCCGGCGGCGCCCACCGTCCACCAAATCCATCCCGTGCGCTTTGTAGGGCTTGCGGCTCATATCGCCCGCAACCTGGCCCCACAGGTGCTCGGACGTGACCGGACTGGCATCGCCCAACGCCCGGCTGTGCTTGACCGCCTCGAAGACCGCGACCTCGGAGATGATTGTATATACCTGGCTGACGTGCCTGGACTCCGCCACGTAAGCCTTGAAGGCCGTGATCCCTGCCGTGCCCCTTGGCAGCGCGTTGATGTGTTCGCCCGAGGTAATGCCCTGGGCCGCATCGACCGTCAGCGCGTGGCCAAAGCCGAGCAGCAGACGATCCGACCGGCCGTCCTTGAGCCGCCGCCATTCCACCTCGCCCACCTGCCCAGCCGCGTTTCGCATGACCGGGCCGCTTTCGGTCCAACCGACGATCTCCACGATGTCGCCATTGCTGCCGATGAAACCCCGCGCGCCGTCCACGCGAGCTGCGGTCTTTCGGAACAGCCGCACCCGGTCGCCGGTCGCCAGCGGCAGGCTGTAGGTCTCTCCGCGTTGATCAACCGCCTGGAAGACCCGTTCGTCGTCACCGATCTCACCGCGCGTCTTCAGCCGCGCGCGGACTGCCCGGCTGATGTCGGCCGCGTCCTCGTTGGTCAGCGCGGAAATGGTGACGCCGAGCTTGGCTGCCCTTCCCCCGGCAGCCCGCAAGATGTCACGGCGCTCCATGTAGAGGTCGGCGATACGGTCCACCACTTGGTCCTGATCGCCCCCGATCAGCAGCGCGGTGCCGTCGTCGCGCTTCATCCGCAGTGCCTGCTTGACCTCCTTCAGCCTCTGCTCCTGCCTTTCCTCCAAAGTGGCGTCGTCGTCGAGCGGCTTGCCCCGGAACAGGTTGGCGATCTCCCGGCCTCGCCCTGTTTCCTGGCGCACCGTCGTCAGCAGCTCGGGCAGCGCCGCCTTGGGCAACACGCTGCGGAGGATCTCGATGGTGTCGCCAGCCTCGATGGCCTGGCACTGCTCACGGTCACCCAGGGCCTTGATGGTGAAGCCGTGCTCAGCCTGGAGCTCCAGCAGGCGCAGGAACGGGCGTGGCGCGACCTGGCTCACCTCGTCGATCACCAGCACCGTGTTTCGGGTAAGCTGCACCGTGCCATCCTCGATCGAGCGCAGGAACGGGTCGGCTGCGGCCGTCCGCTTGATGCCGGTGTCCTTGAGGGCGTCAGCTTGGCGCCATGCCGTCGAGATGCCGATCACCTCTCGCCCACCCGGGTCGTATGTCGTGTCCGCCTGGTAGGCCGCCACCAGCGGCTTCAGCAGGGTGGACTTGCCCGAGCCGGCAGCTCCTGTGAGCAAGCTGAGCCGGCCGCCGGTTCCCAGCGCGTAGATTGTCGCCTCCTGCGCTGCGCCGTGGTCCGGTTCGCTTTGGAAGTCCAGGCCCGAGGCGGCGATCGCCGCCCGCAGCACCCCTGGCGAGAGAGACCCTCCACGGTCGAGCGCTGCCTGCCTCGCCTTGAGCGCAAGCGTCCTCTCGATGCGGACCTGCACCGTGTTGGTGACGCGCAGCTTCTCGCCCGTCCTGCCGGTGATCAGGGCCGCGTGCTCTCCCCTGATCTGGATGCCACGCTGCCCGACAAGATTAATCACCGCGTCGATGTCAGTGACGCCCCCTGCAATGCCTGTGCCGATCAATCCCCGAGCGGCATACAGGCGGACCTTGTCCCAGTCGAGAACGGCCGCGGTCTCGAACTCGCGCGCCAGGTGGCGGGCTGCATGCTCGTAGGCGCGGTCAAAGCGTTCCGCGTCGGTCAGCACCGGTGCTGCCGCGTTCTCCATCACCGTTTTGTGGTGCCAGTCCATGGCGTGCGCCTGATCGCGCCAGATCTCCCGGTCGGTGCGCCCATCCTGCTTCGACTTGCGCTCGACGACCGCAGCGGAGGACAGCATGCCGAACTTGCGCTCGGCGGAAAGCCCGTTCCAGTCCAACCCTTGCTCCTTGGCGAAGCGCTTGGCGTTGCGGACGGTCTGGCGGCGCCCCTTGCTGAAGGCATCCACGGCCGCCTGTGGGATAGCGGGCAGCATGACGGCTTCCTCGCCAGCGTCATAGGCCGTGCGGATGCCGAGCCGGCGCAGTTCGTCGGCAAGCTGGGCTTGGAAGTAGGCGCCGAACTCGTGGACGCGGCTGTGCAGGCGCTTGGTATCGAGCGAGCCGATGCGGCCATCATCGGTCACGACCAGGTTGAAGAAGCCGTTGTGGATGTGGGCGTGCGGGTCGCCCGGCACTGGCAGGTCAGCCAGGTAGGTGGTCCCGCTCGGCCCGTCCTGGACCTGCATGGTCGGCCGGGCGTTGTGATGACGGAAGCTGACCCAGCCGACCTCGCCACGCTCTGCCCCTTCCTCCCCGCCTGCCCCCTTCCTGGCCCAACCGATCTCATGGGCGACGTAGCGCATGGTGGCATCGTTGGCACGGTCGATCGCGTTCCAGATCAGCGCCGCTTCCACCGGCGTCGCCGCGAACTCGGCTGCAAGCGTCACTGACTTGTGGGGCGCCACGGTCAGGTCGTAGGCGCTGTTCTTCCGCTTGCGATCAGACCATCCTTCCCCTGTGTCCGCCCGCTTGGCCTCGAACAGCCGGTCAAGGTCAGCGTCCTTCGGCAGCCGGGTCGAGTCGATGCCGAGGGCAGCAGCGACGGAGCGCGGCATGTCAGGCCTCCAGCTCGCCCGGCTGTCGCGTCGGGTGTAATAGGCGGTGAGCCGCCCGCCAGGGTCCGGCTGCGGTCCGCCGTTGTGGCCGATCCCAATCTGCGCCGCATCCCCGGTCGGCGCCGGCGTGTTCTGCGTGAAATAGGAGCGGATCAGCTTGCCCGCGGACGCCGCCGCCAGCTTGCGGAAGGTCATCATCCGCGGCTGCCCTTGTCGTGACCCTCGCCTGTGCCGTTGCCCCGCTGGCTGCCCAGATTGTCGCCGATTGCTGCGACAAGATCGTTCGGCAGTTCCTGTCCAAGTGTCCTGACGGCGACGGCGACCTCCTTGAGGTACCGAGTCTGGCCGTCGAGGCGGAGGATCAGCTCCCCCAGCAGCACGACAAGGCTCGGGCCGTCGCCTTCTTTCTCGGCAGTGAGGATCTTCAGGATCGCCCTGACCTGCTCCCCCTGCACCGCGAGTTGCTCTGAGATCAGGCCGAGGCGTTCGTCCACCTCCCTCATATTCCCTTGTTGTTCCTCTACCCGCTGCTCCGTCGTCGTAGCCATCGCGCACCTCCATGCCTGTCTGGAGCATGGGTTGAGTGCTTGCGAACGGTACCAGGGGGTGCGTTGGGCTGGGTGGGTTTCTGCAACCATCCTGGAAAACTGCTGACCGGGGCCTGACCTGCGGCACTTCCAGTGCAATGGTGTATACCTTCCTTCTGGCAGCCGTGACACGTCGGACGCACGTCGGACGCACGTCAGTGACACGTCAAACGCACGTCGGACGCACGTCGGGCATAGGTTAGAAAAAGCGCCCTCGGCGAGATTAGGTTGGATGCGTTCGCAAGCTCCTGCCCGATGCTTGGTGCATGGCAGACAAACTCCTCCGGCGCATCGTCGCCAAAGGCAAGAACCGGCGGGCCGGCAAACAGTCGGACGCCTACCGTTGGCTACATGCGCGACATGCTCCCATGGCCGTCGCACTTGCGACCGCCCCTCCGGAGTGGCGGGTGATCGCCGAAGAGATGACCGCGGATGGTATCAAGGGCGGTGGGGCGAAGCCACTCACAGCCAGGGCTGTGAAGGAGATATGGCAACGTATCTGCCGCGACATCGCGGCCGAGGCTGTCCACCGCTCAACCGGCGTCCGCCCGTCTGCAAGAAATCCATCAAAGGCTCCTGCCACCTGGCGCCCGGAGCAGCTTCCCCATCAGCCCCAGGTGCCGAGAGAGCCGGGTCCATTACCGGCCCAGCCGTCGCCATCGCTGGAGGGAGGCAACCCCATTCCGACACAAACCCCCGCCGGAGACAGGGCCGGGCTGAGTATCGGGAAATCAAGGCTGGCGGACATCCGCCAAGCCTTGAACGAACGCAGCGGCCGTTAGCCGCCAACCAGCAAAGGATCAAGTCATGGACGGAATGGAGAAGGGTGGGGGTCGCCCGCCAAAAAGTGAGAAGATGCCAACTGGGGATAGGCGTGTTCTGGCGATCAGGATGGGTCGTGGGCGAACTGGTGGCAGCACGCTGGCGGACTGGATGGTTCAGTGCGCCCGTCATGCTGGCCGTCCTGTCGTCATCGGCGACGGCGACCGCCGCAATCCGACACTCGCGGGCCTATACCCTCCGGGGTCGGCCGGGGGTGCGACGCAGCCATTGACGGACGAGACTGCTGACGTGAAGGACTGGATCACTCGGGGTATCGGTGAGGTCGTGGCAAGCCGGTCGTCCTTGGTCCTGGATCTTGGGGGCGGCGACCGCGTGCTGAGCGAGTATGGCCGCGATCTGGGCCTGGTCGAGTTCTGCGAGCTGAACGGCATCTCCCCTCTGGCGCTGTTCATGACCGGTCCGGAGATGGACGACTTCGAGCACGTCCTCACAATCTGGAAGGCAGGCTACTTCAAGACCCGGCAATCCGTTCTCGTGTTGAACGAGCACCTGGTCACTCAGGGCCGCACCCCAGTTGGCGCCTTCAACGCTATCCTTAGCCGCCCGGAGATGGAGGGAATGTTCGAGGAGGGGCTGGTGCCGATCCTGATGCCCCGGCTGCCGTGCATGAATGAGATGCGTAATGCTGGGCTGAGCTTTCTGGATGCTGTAGCGAACAAGCCGGGGATCAACGGGAAACCGTTGGACCCTGTGCGGCAGTTCATGGTCTCGACTTGGCACAATAAAATGCTCGCCGCGTTCAATCGTGCAGGGGCCTTGAGTTGGCTGCCGTGAGCACAAGAGGGAAGCCGTCGCGTGTCGAGCCTACGACTGCCGGGGGGCGCGCTTCGCCCCCCGTCACATCAGTCGCACTCTTGGCCCTTCGCGCCCGCCTCCCCGAGATGGACGCGGCGGTGTACACTGAGGGGATCGACCCGAGCGGCCCTCTTGGCGTCTGGTGTCGGGTTCAGAAGGACATTGTGGCGGCTCTTGCGGCGGTGGCAGAGGAACAAAGCTCTGGCATGGTCGAGCGCTTCGCGTCCTTCCAACAAGCGATGCAGGCCGCGATTGAACTTGTGGAGGCCGAAATCGCCCTGCTCAAAGCCGGAACCGAAGCAGCACGTCAGGTGATGTTGTCGGTCAAGGCGGAAACAACAAACGCCAGGGAGGAGCGGCTGAAGGCAGGTGACGACATGGCGATCCGGCTCTCGGACAAGATCCAAGGGTGCTTGGAGTCAACAATGTTGGTTCGTGAGAAGCGGTGGAACCTGCGTCAGAACGTCACCTTGGCAGCCCTTGGTGCTGGCTTGCTATTCGGGGCGTTCATCGGTGGGCAGTGGGTCCAGGGTCACAGTATGGGCCAGGCCATCATTGACAGATGTCGCACCCACCTCGCCGTTGATCCAAGCACGAAGGTCGCCTATTGCGCCATGAACACGGTCGAGGGGCGTGCCGTAACGCCTCTACCGGGCGGATAAAGGTAAGAGGTTAAACATGCGTAGAACGCTGACAGTCGTAGTCTGTGCTTCAATCCTGACGGGTTGTGCCGGGTTGCAGCAGCCCGGCCGATTTGCCTCAGTCACGGAGAGCGATATTATTAGTCCGTCTTTAGTTCCTGTATCTTGTCTTGGTGCTGTGAAAGGCACTCCGATCTACTCTGGTGCAAGCCGTCAGTCGTTCTTGCTTGGCTACACAGGAGCGCAGGTCGCCTCGACTGGTCAGACTTGGCAGGGGTTTACGAACGTCCTGTTTCGTCGAGACCAGCCGGGTTGGGTGCCATCAGAAGCTACAGGACAATTTGGCCGGCCTGGCTTCCCTTCCGTAAGGTGTTCAATCGCTGGCATCAGGACTGATGGCGGATCAGTGTTCTTCTATCACTAAATTGCTGAACTGCACTCGCAAGCTATCAGGAAATAATCAACTTATCAGAGAGGATTACGTCATGCGCCTCATATCGTCGGCAGTTACCCTTTTTGGACTCCTTATTGTGTCGTGGGCTGCTCATGCTCAGGGATTTACACCCCAGGAGCTGGACCGCTTGTCTAAGCAAAATCTTAACTCCGGCGCATTCCGCAATCTTGGTGCTGGATCGCCCCCGTCCACTACTTATCAAACCGTCCCGCTTCACCAGCCTCGTGGTCTCTGGGTTTGCAAAAGCACTGACGCTTATGCAAACATTCTTGCTGAGCCTCGTGCCGGCGCTCCAGTTGTCGGCAAGTCTGTGGGTGAGGTAGCAGCCGGAGCTGACCGCGCCGGATATACTTCCATACTCGTTCGTGAAGGCACGGTAGGATGGTTGCCAGTAAGTGCTGTCCGTCCTTACCAGAACGAGTTCAACCCACGCGCGACATGCAAGGTGGGAGGCATACGGCCCAACGGTGCTGTAACGTTTGATGTGCGATAGGGGACTCTGATGATCATCCTTCGACTAGGTTTCCTCACTCTTATTCCAGTCGCTCTCAGCTGCGATGCCAAGGCACAGCCTAGTCCATCGAGTTGGCAAGGAGTTCCCGCTCAGGTCATTCCCCAGGCTTACGAAACTGGCGCACCAGCTTTTACGACGCCCGCTGGTTCATCCTCGTTCATGGGAAATTCCGGGAGCAGTGCTGGAGGAGGCGCCAGCGCCGATGCCAGTGTTACTGGCGATGGGGGGTCCTCGTACCAGAATATGATGTCACAGTCATATGGTCAGACTGCTCTCGACACGTCTACCCAAATTGGGAATAACCCGAATGCAGTTGCAGCATTCGGGCAACTTGAGAGCGAGTTCCAGAACATTCCTACAGCTAACGGCTCATCTTCGGCCACTGGCCCGTGGCAGATAACCACCCCAACCTGGAACGAGTATGTGAGTAAGTACAATTTACCCTACACTTCTGCTGACAGAACTAACCCACAGGCCCAGGCCGTGGTATCGAATTACATTATCAAAGACTATGCTTCGAGCGTATCATCCGTTACAAATGCTCCAGCCACTATCGGACAAACATACGGAGCATATGTCTTTGGCCCTCAATCGGGCGGACGTTTGGCAGCAGCAACCGATCCTAACGCTCCCATGAGCAATTACATTTCTGCACAAGGGCTGCAAAATAATGGAATGACAGGTTGGACTGTCGGACAATTCCAGAACCGTGTCACCTCTAAGATTGGTGATCTTGCTAATCAGACTGTCAAAGGTTAAACCTCTCGTTTATTTAATCCCTCTTCAGATTTGTGCCTATAATATGATTAGCTAATTTCCTCGTCACATGCCTTAACAATTTTTTGAGCCATGCTCGCTGGTTGGGCTGGCTTGCGGCGGGGGCGGGTCTCTTGGGACCTGCGCCCGACGCGAGCTAGCCCAGCCAAGGCGGGCATGGCCCCAGGCGCGCATTCCAGGTTTGGCGGTTGGGCTATTGCTTGAGTTCCCACCAGACAGCGAGCCAGCCAAGGGCTGTGATGACGGCCGGGGCGACGAACACGTAGACCTCTACTGCGGTCATTCCTCAATCCCTCCGAGAACCTTCCTGGCGCTGATATGCAGCAGGATGGCTTGTGCGGGCCACCATACACCGACTTGGACCCAATAGGGAGACTTTGGCAAGTCGGCTCCGTACAGCACAGTCACGAGTGGCAGGATGAAGCCGGGCACGATGAATGCGAGCCCGAGGGTGTTGAGGGTTGTGGCGAGCAGCTTCTTGCGTTCGTTTCGTGCGCTCTTGTTGATGTCGGCCATGGCTGGGCGCTCCTGACAGTGTGGCTGCCGTTTGGGTTGTAAAGGAGGGGTCCAGGGGAACCTTGGTTCCCCTGGCCGCGGCTTCCGGCAAGCCTA
>CAXTDP010000157.1:0-9678 GCA_964242295.1 uncultured Acetobacteraceae bacterium
TACCTGCCGTGGCAGGCGATCCCCGGCCATTTCGGCCCGCCGTGGTTCATGCCCTTCGTGGGCGCTTACTACCGCCTGAAGGACTGTTTGCAGTAGGCGAAGGGCCGTTTGCAGTAAGCGTCCGGCAGGCCAGGACAGACACAGCCCGCCCTGCGTCCGGCGATGTTCAGGCGGTATGCTGAAGCGCCCGCAGCGTGGCCTCGTCGTGCTGGCACAGCACGTCGGCTCCCTTCGACAGGTGGTGCGCCGGCACCGGCGCCGTGTCGCACGTGCCCGTGACGTGGACGCCGCAGATCGTCCATCAGGTTCAGGATCGCCGCCCCCACGACGGTGTCCAGCGCGGAGGTTACCTCGTCGCACAGGATCAGGTCCGGCTCCGCCGCCAGGGCATGGGCCAGGTTCACGCGCTGCTTCTGCCCGCCGGACAGCTCCCCCGGCAGCCGGTCGGCGACGCCGGCCGGCAGGCGCACCAGGTCCAGCAACCGTTCCAGCCGCGCTTGCAGGCCGGCCCCGCGCGCGCCGTGGAAGAAGGTGAGCGGACGGAACAGGATCTGGCTCACGCTGCGCGCCGGGTTCAGCGCGGTGTCCGCCATCTGGAACACCAGTTGCACCCGCCGGAGCTGGTCACGGCTGCGCCCGCCGATGGTGGCCGGCAGCGCCTCGCCACCCAAGGTCATGCTGCCGCCCGACATGGGCAGCACGCCGGCGATCACCCGGGCCAGCGTGCTTTTGCCGCAGCCGGCCTCCCCGATGATCCCGAGGGACGAGCCGCGGCGGATGGACAGACGCACGTCCTGCAGCACCGGATGAAGCGGCAGGCCGTCCTGGTTGCGCGGCCCATAGCCTGCGGTCAGGCCGCGCACCTCCAGCAGCGGCTGTCGGGCCATGGCCGCCGGGCTGCCGCGCTGCACCGGGGCGGCGGCGGCGAGCAGGCTTTGCGTGCAGGCGTGCGCCGGCGCGGCCAGGATCTGCCCGGTCGCCCCGGTTTCGCGTATCTCGCCGTCGCGCAACACGATGATGCGGTCTGCGATCTGCGCGACCACGGCCAGGTCGTGCGACACATACACCGCCGTGGTCCCGCGCTGCCGCACCACGTCCTTGAAGGCGCGCAGCACCTCGATCTGGGTCGTCACGTCGAGCGCCGTCGTCGGCTCGTCCAGCACGACCAGCTCCGGCCCGGCGATCAGCGCCATCGCTGCCATCAGGCGTTGCAACTGCCCGCCCGAGACCTGATGCGGATAGCGTGCGCCGACCCTCTCCGGCTCCGGCAGCGCCAGGGCACGGAACAGGTCCACCGCACGGCGGTCCGCCTCCGCCCGGTTCGCGGTAGCCGATCCCGGCATTGTGGATCACTGCATCGAACCGGCCAAGGCGGTTGACCTGTTCGGCCACGTCGCGCGCACCTCGGACAGTTGACGGATCACCTGTCACGACCGCTTCGGCTTGCGGAAGCGCACGCGAGGCATCGGCGCTTCTTGCCTCGCTTCGACCATGCAGGACCACGCCGTGGCCTTGCTCCACCAGCAGACGCCCGGTCATCAAGCCGAGGCCGGCGGACGAGCCGGAAATGAAAATCCTGGCCACGACCTGCTACGTCAGGCGGCGGCATGGAGCTGCGGGAACCGGTCCTCAAAGGCGTCGGGCGTGTAGCTTGCGGCCTTGAACAGGCGGGCGCGGGCAGCGTCCGTGTCGGCGTGCAGCCGCGGGAGGTCCACGTCGAGGAGGTGGCCCTCGTGCTTGCGCAGGCGGCCGGCCACCATGACCTCCCGAACGTCCGCGCGATCCACCATGTGCACCACCGTGCCCACGGCGTTATGCGACGGATAGACCGCCACGCTGTCCGTGCGGATCGCGATGATATCGGCCTGCTTGCCCGGCGTGAGCGTGCCGATCTCGTCGGCAAGGCCGAGGCAGGCCGCGCTGTTCACGGTTGCGGCCTCCAACACCTTGCGCACGGTGATCGCCGCAGGGCCGGCGCTTGCGTCCGCGGCACGATGCGCTTGTGCCACCGAGCGCTGCTGGAAGAAGGCGGTACGCATCTCGGCGAACATGTCGCCGCTCATGGACGTGTCAACGTCCACGCCGAGCGCGGGCTTGATCCCGTGGTCAATCGCGGCTTGGAACGGGAAGCCGCCCGCCTCGAAGCCGAACAGGGCATCCGAGCGCGGGTTGACCGTCACATGGGCGCCCGCTCGGGCCAGGAGCTGCCATTCGCTGTCGCTCAGCCGGGTACAGTGGTTGAAGATGTTGTCCGGGCCGAGGAGACCCTTTTCGTGCATGTCGGTGATCCATCCGCCGGGGCCGGCATACTCGGTGAGGATGCGCAGCCCCAGCTTGCGTGCGAGCGGAATGCTCGTTTCCATGGAGTCCGGCTGGGCGAACATGCCGATGCGCACCAGACTATCCGCCTGGCGGCCATCGGAAAGCCGCTCCGCGTCACCTGGCCAAGTAACGGGCCAGGTGTCGAGCGGCTTGCCCACCATGTGCAGCGCCCGCAATCCCGCTGCTTCGAAGGCTGCAACGGACGCATCGCTGTGGGCAGGGCTGCGGGTGTTGTGGCAGGCGTCCAGCAGCGTGGTCACTCCGGCATCGAGGCACGAGAGCGCAGTCAGGCGTGTGGCTAATCCGGAGTCCTGCGGCGTGTAGTAGCGCCCGAGCGCCTGCGGGATCGCGGCCATGTAGTCGCCGATGTCGTCCACATTGGGCATGAGGCCGCGCAGCAATCCCAGCCAGGCGTGCTGGTGCGCGTTGATCAGCCCTGGCATGACGATCATCCCGGCGGCATCAATCACCTGCGCACCATCCGCGGCCAAGTCAGGCCCGACTGCAGCAATGCGAGTGCCCTCCACGAGCACGTCGGCGCGGGCATGATCGCCAACGGCAGGGTCGAGGCTGAGCACGGTTCCGCCCTTGAACAGCATACGGCTCTGGGTGCTGGCGATGGTCATGGCGGTCCTCCTTCAGCGTGAAATGACCATGCGCCTTGACGAAGCTTGCGCAGCACGCGTTCTTGTCAGCGTGAGCATGACGGAAGCGCGGGCTCGACATGAGTTTCGATGGGCGGCTCCTGAGCGGGATTGGTGTCATGGCGGCCGTAGTGGAGGCTGGCGCCTTTTCCCGCGCCGGCGACACGCTCGGGCTGTCGCAGTCGGGCGTGAGCCGCGCGGTGGCCCGGCTGGAGGATCGCGTGGGCGTGCGCCTGTTTCACCGTACCGCCCGCGCCGTGAGCCTGACCGACGAGGGCCGGCGGTTCTTCGAGGAGGTTCGCCCGCTCCTGGCAGGTATCGAGGATGCCGCAACGGAGGCGGCGGGCGCCGACGCCGCCGTGCGCGGCCGCCTGCGGATCAACGCGGATACGGCATTCGGCCAGTTCATCCTCGCGCCGAACCTGCCGAAGCTCCTGTCCATACATCCTCGGCTTGAGATCGAGCTTGCCATCCGCAGCCGTCTCGGTGACTTGGTGGCAGACGGCTTCGATCTGGCGATCCGCTTCGGCGTGCCTGAGTCTTCGTCACTGACCCGCCGCAGGGTCCTGGATACGCGCGTCCTCACCTGCGCCGCGCCCAGCTATATCGAGCGGTGTGGGACGCCGTTGCAGCCGACCGATCTGGCCGACGGCGCACACGAGTGCATCCAGTTCCGCAATCCGGTGACCCACCAGCATTTCGCGTGGGAGTTCCAAGGGCATGGGCGTATCGTCCTGATTCCCACCAGTGGGCGATTGATCGTCAACGACGCGGGCGCGCTGCTTGCTGCCTGCCTGGCGGGCCAGGGCGTCGCCCAACCGCTGGAACTGCACGCACGCGAGCACCTCAATACGGGAAGGCTCGTTCAACTGCTGCCGGATTGGGCCGAAGAACGTTTTCCGCTTTTCGCCTACCTTGCCACTCGCAGAGTGCTGTCCGCGAAGATGCGGGCCTTCCTCGATTTCACCCGAACGCTGGGGGAGTAGCGGCCTATGCGGGCGAGGCCTAATTGGCCAATCGTTCGATGATCAGGCCGAGCAGCGCACGGAGACGGGCAAGGTGACGCATGTCCCGGTGGTAGCCCACCCACGTATCGCGGCCTGGCGGCAGTTCCCCGAGGTCCACCCGCTCGACCGCTGGAAGCGAGTCGCCCAACCATTGCGGCAGCACGGCCGCCCCCGCACCCAGGGCACACATCCGTCCCTGGACGTCCCGGTCATTGCTCCGCGAGACGACATGGGATCGCGGCAGCATGCGTTTGAGCCAAACCGCATCCGGTAACCCGTCATGGGCGATATCCATGGTGACCAACGGCGTCCCCGCCCCGTCACCGGCCCGAGGATGGACCGTCCCGGCTTTGACATACATGCGGTAGGGCATGTGCATCAGCCGGCGGGACACTGCCTCCGGCTCATCGAATGGCCGGGTCTTGAACACCAGATCCGCCTCGCGCCGCGACAGGCTGTAATGGCGTGCGCTGGTGATGATCTCGACCGTGACGCGCGGCTGCATGGTCGCGAACTCGGCGAGGACCGGCGGAAGCACCAGTGCGCCGAACCAGTCACCCGTGGAGATTCGCAGCATCCCATCGAAATGATGGTCCTCCCCGGCCATCTGGCGTTCCAGCGCGAGCGCCTCCTCCTCCATGCGTTCGGCGTGGGCCAGGACGGCTGCGCCCTCGTCGGTCAGGACGAAGCCGTCCTCCGTCCGCTGGAACAGGGTTTGCCCGACATCTTGCTCCAATGCCCGCAGGCGGCGGCCCATTGTCGGCTGGCTCTGCCCGATGACGCGCGCGGCGGCAGCGAGCGTGCCTTCCCGTGCAATCGCAAGAAAGATGCGGAGGTCGCTCCATTCCATCGGTGCCTCCCGATCCAGCTACTCATTTCTGAATGAAGACCGTGCGCGCTTGTCGATGTCTAAACAAGCGGCCTGCGCCCAGCTTGCTTTGGCACGAAACGGACTTGGCCTGGCGAGCGCATCAATGCAGGCGGCGATGCACGTTCGAAACGCTCGGCGACGCCCATGCCGCGCTCGCGGCCCGCAGCGCTGACGGCAAGCTCGTCACCGGCATCGCCCAACAGCAACAAGGCCAAGGAGAAAGCGCCATGCACATGTTCGACTGGAATCTTTATCGCCAGCAGGTGGCCGCCGGTGTCGGCGGCCTGGCGAAGCTCAGCCCCGAGACGGTCAAGGGCTATGGCGCGATGGGTGCCGCGGGGCAGAAGACCGGGCACCTGGACGCGAAGACCCGGGAACTGATCGCCGTTGCGGTCTCGATCACCTTGCGCTGCGACGGCTGCATCACCGTGCACACCGACAATGCCCGCAAGCTCGGGGCGACGCAGGACGAGGTGGCTGAGGCGCTGGGCGTGGCCGTCAGCGTGAACGCAGGCGCGGCCATCGTCTATTCGACCCGTGCGCTGGACGCCTTTGCAGCCTCTGCCGAGGCAGGAGCGATGACATGACTACGCAAATCCGCCGCGTCCTCGGGCTGGTGGCCAGCCCGGCCACGGACCGTATCGGCCTGCATGCTACGGCCGCCCTTGGCCGGGTCACGCCTGTCGGCATTCCAGTCCGGTCATGAACACCATCGCATACGGCGGGGCCGTCGCTGCCTTCCAGCATGCCCGGATCATCACCCTACCGTTCGAGGAGGTGCTGACCCGGCTGCGGCAAGCGGTCGAGGCTGCCGGCCTCTGGGTGCTGCACGAGATTGATCCGCAGAAGGTGCTGCAGCGCGGGGGATATGACATCGGCCCTGCGCGGCAAATCCTGTTCTTTCACCCAGACCTGATGGTCCGCCTGCTGCAAGCAAACCCGGCGGCGTTGCTGGAAGCCCCGCTGAAGCTCGCCGTCATGCAGCAGCCGGACAGCACCGCCACGATTCGTTGGCACGACCCTGCCGCCGCTTTCGGCCGCTACGGCAACCCGGTCCTGGCCGAGTTGGGCCAGGACCTTGCCTCCCGGTGCCAGCAGATCGTCAACGCAACTCAAGGAGGAGAACAACCATGCCGTTCGCACGTATCGACCTGATCCAGGGCAAGTCCGCCGAGTTCCGGCAGACCGTGGGCGATGTTGTCTACCAGGCAATGTGCAACGTGCTGAAAGCGCCGGAGGGCGACCGCTTCCAGGTGATCTCCGAGCATGCGCCCGAGAACTTCGTCTATGACCCCGACTTCCTCGGCATCCACCGCACGGACGGATGCATTTTCATCCAGCTTACGTTGGTCGGGGGGCGCAGCCTCGACCAGAAGCGCGGCTTCTACAAGCAGGTGGTGGAGCAGTTGCACGACAGGCTCGGCGTCCGGCGCGAGGACGTCGTGATCGGGCTGGTGCCGGTCGAGCGTGAGGACTGGTCGTTCGGCAACGGCGAAGCGTCGCTGGTTCATTAAGCGGTCGGGAATGACCGCGGCAATGCAAGTCACCCACGCTTCCAAGCGGGTCAAGGCGCCGACGTCTTGTACCGTGAAGCTGGGCGTGAAGCCGGGCGACAATGCCCTCGACGGCATCGCGTCCAAGCCGCGCTTCTGGACCAATGCATGATCAAAATGGCGAAAGTCGAGCTTAGGTCTGGACAGGCCGGGGCCGTCCGGCGTCTGCTGGGCGCATGGACGCAACCCAAGCGCAAGCTCTGATCCGGTTCGGACTCGGCCGCCGCGGCGATGAGCCGCTGCCGGCAGACCCGGCCGCCTGGCTGCGCGAGCAGATCACCCACCCTGACCCGTCCGTGTTTCCGGGCGTCTCCAGCACCGCGCAGTGTCTGGACATCTGGCGCCTGGATACGCAGGAACCGGTGCCGCCTGGGGTTCCCACCCGGGTAAACCAACTGCTGGCGTCGGAAAAGATCCAGCAGATGAACAATGCGCTGGTGTCAACCGCGCCATTCCGGGAGCGGCTGGTCTGGTTCTGGAACAATCATTTCGCCATCAGCCTCAACCGCCTAGAGTGCCTGCCCGTCGCCGGCGCCTATATCCGCGAAGCCATCCGCCCCCACGTCACCGGGCGCTTCGCCGACATGTTGCTGGCGGTGATGCGCCATCCGGCGATGCTGATGTATCTCGACAACTGGAGTTCGGTCGGCCCCACCAGTGCGGTCGGGCGCGCGACCGGGCGCGGCCTGAACGAGAACCTCGCGCGGGAGTGCCTGGAGCTGCATGCGCTCAGCCCGGCGTCGGGCTACACCCAGGCGGACGTGACCAGCTTCGCCAACGTCATCACCGGCTGGACCATCGACTTTACCCGCGACGACCCGGGTTTCGCGTTCAACCCGGCCGCACACGAACCCGGCGCCAAGACAGTGCTGGGCCGGACGTTCCCCGAAGGCGAGCAGGGCGGCCTCGATGCCCTGGCGTTCTTCGCCGACCACCCGTCCTGCCATACGTTCCTGGCGACCAAGCTGGTCCGCCATTTCGTCGCTGACAATCCGCCTCCCGACGCCGTTGCTGCCATAGCCGGTGTGCTGCGCGACACCCATGGCGACCTTGGCGCCGCCTCGCTGGCGCTGCTCGACCTGCCCGGCGCCTGGACGCCGCTCACGAAGTTGCGCTCGCCAATGGACTACATCGCCGCCTGCGCCCGAGCCGTCGAGGCGACGCCGGTCGCGACAGCACTTGCCGCCGAGATGATGGAGGGGCTGGGCCAACCGCTTTGGACCCCGCCGCTGCCGAACGGCTGGCCCGATCAGGCCGATGCCTGGGCCGGGCCGGAGGCGCTGCTGCGCCGGGCCGAACTCGCCAACAAGATCGCCGGCCGCCACCCGGACCCGGACCCGGTGGAAGTCGCCGATGCCTGCCTTGGGCCGTATCTGCGGGCCGAGACGCTGCAGGCGGTGCGCTTCGCCGGGTCCCGCCGGGCGGCGATGACGGTGCTGATGGCGTCCCCCGAGTTCATGCGGCGATGATGCACCTGCCGCGCCTGTCCCGCCGCTCCGCCCTGCTCGGGCTGTCCAGCGCCGTCGTGCTCGGCGGTGCGTCGCTGGCCATGGCGGCGGCGCCCACCGACAAGCGGTTCGCCGTCATCCTGTTGCGCGGCGCCATGGACGGGTTGTCGGCAGTCGTGCCGTATGGCGACCCGAACCTGGCGCGCTGGCGGCCGGAACTGCTGCCGCCGGAGCCAGGGCAGCCGGGCGGGCTGCTCGACCTCGGCGGGTTCTACGGACTGCACCCGATGCTGACGGGGATGCACGCCATGTATCGCGACGGCGAGCTGCTGCCGGTCCACGCGGTCGCCGGGCACTACCGGAGCCGCAGCCACTTCGAGGCGCAGGATTACCTCGAGAGCGGCGCCGACCAGCGCATGGACAGCGGATGGCTGAACCGGGCGCTGTCGCTGATGCCGCAGCGGCTGGCGCCGGGGCAGGATGCCGCCCTTGCGGTCGGCGTGACGGTGCCGCTGCTGCTGCGCGGTCCGGTGGGTGTCAGCACGTGGGCACCGGCCACGTTCGACCCACTCGACACCGACCTTTACCTGCGCATCGCCAAGCTCAACCAGGCGGACCCTATTACCGGCCCGGCGCTCATGGACGCGATGCGGCAGCGGGGGTTCTCCGAGAAGGTGCTCACCGGCAAGCCGCCGCTGGACCAGGATGCGTTCGCCTCGCTGTGCGGCGCCGCAGCCCGGCTGATGCTCGCGCCGGACGGGCCGCGGGTCGCCGCCCTTGAGCTGGAAGGCTGGGATACCCATAGCGGCCAGCCTCCGCGTCTGGCTGCCGCATTGGCCGACCTCGACGCCGGCCTGGTCGCATTGAAAGCCGGGCTGGGCGAGGTGTGGCAGCAGACGGTGGTGCTGGTCGTCACCGAGTTCGGCCGCACCGTCCGCGCCGATGGCACGCTCGGCACCGATCACGGTACCGGCTCGGCCGCCTTCGTCGCCGGGGGCCAGGTAGCGGGTGGGCGGGTGCAGGCCAACTGGCCCGGGCTTGCGCGGCCCAACCTGTTCGAGGACCGCGACCTGCAACCCACTATGGACCTGCGGGAGCTTGGGACTGGCCTGCTTGGGTCGCATCTCGACCTGCCGCCGGCCGCACTGCGCCAGGTATTCCCCGGCAGCAACGGCGTCGTTCCAATGCGGGGGTTGCTGCGCGTCTGAGGCCGGAGGTATCGCGGACTGCTGGCCGCCTCCACGGCGTTCGCATGGACGATTTGCAAGCGTTCCCGTCGCCGGATCGGCTGGAGTGGATCAAGCTCCTCCTGGAACGCAGCCCCGCCAGTCCGAACCGGCCATCGAGCTCGTGCCGACGCTTCGCCCCGTGTTCCATGTCGAGCCATAACGTCGCTTAAACGCGGAAGATGTAGCTCCTGCTGCCGTCCCGCTCGATGTCGGGCGGGAAGGCCGCGTGCTTTTCGGCGTAGTATTGCGCGCGATGGTCGCCATCGCTGGCCCGGTTATAGGTCAGGTACAGGATGCGGCGCGGATCGCTGGTGAAATTTGGTTTCGACGCGTGCGGGGCGAAGCTGTCGAAGAAGATGACGTCGCCGGGTTGGGTGGGCACGGGACGCAGGCCGAGCCCAGTTTCGTCCAACGGGTTCCACTCCTCGCCGATGAGGCCCTCGCGATGGCGGCCGGGCACCATTTCGAGGCAGCCGTTCTGCAGGGTCGAAGGGTCGATCGTGACCAGCGCGGTAACGAAAAGCGGGGCGTAGCGGGTCCAGCCGGCCTGCTGGTCCTGGTGCGCCTTGAAGCCGGGGGCGCCGGGCATCTTGAAGTTGATCTT
>CAXTDP010000158.1:0-9663 GCA_964242295.1 uncultured Acetobacteraceae bacterium
GCGGCGGTGGAGGAGGTGAGGTTCAGGCTCCAGAACGCCTCGTTCCAGCACAGGATCAGCGACAGCAGGCCGGTGGAGGCGATGCCGGGCAGGGACAGCGGCAGCAGCAGGAACCAGAACTCGCCGCCGGTGCGGGCACCGTCCATGCGGCCGGCTTCGAGGATTTCCTTTGGCACCTCCTTGAAGAAGGTGAACAGCATCCAGACGACGATGGGCAGGTTCATCAGCGCGTAGATCACGACGAGGCCGGTGCGGGTGTCCAGCAGGTTCAGGGTGCGGAACAGCAGGTAGATCGGCACCAGCACGCCGACCGGCGGCAGCATCTTGGTGGACAGCATCCATAACAGGGTGCCGCGGGTGCGCTCGGTCGGATGGAACGCCATCGAGTAGGATGCCGGAACCGCGAAGGCGAGGGCCAGGAGGGTGCCGCCCAACGACACCACCAGGCTGTTGATGGCGAAGTGCAGGTAGTCCGCGCGGGACTGCACCTCGGCATAGCTTTCCAGGGTCGGCGTGAACAGGATTTGCGGCGGGGTGGCGATGGCGGCGACCTCGCCCTTGAAGCTGGTCAGCACCATCCAGAGGATCGGGAAGAACAGCAGCAGGGCGATGCCCCAGCCCAGGACGAAGATGAAGACCTGCTGCGCGATGCTTTGGCGCATCTAGGCCTCCAGCCGTCCGGCGATGCTGCGGACCAGGAAGAAGGCGACGATGTTGGCCAGGATGATGGCGACGACGCCGCCGGCGGAGCCGCCGCCGATGTCGAATTGCAGCAGCGCCCGGGCGTAGATCAGGAAGGCGAGGTTGGTCGTCGCGTTGCCGGGGCCGCCCGATGTGGTGACGAAGATCTCGGCGAAGACGGTCAGTAGGAAGATCGTCTCGATCATGATGACGACGGTGATCGCCCGGCGCATGTGCGGCAGGGTGATGAAGGCGAACTGCGCCAGGGGGCCGGCGCCGTCCATGCGCGCGGCTTCCCGCTGCTCATGGTCGAGCGACTGCACGGCGGTCAGCAGGATCAGCAGCGCGAACGGCAGCCACTGCCAGGACACGATCAGGATGACGGACAGCATGGGATAGTCGGCGAACCAATCCACCGGGGTCAGGCCGACGCCGCGCGCCATCGCGCCGAACACCCCGTAGATCGGGTGCATCATCAGGTTCTTCCAAACCAGGGCGCTGACGGTCGGCATGACGAAGAAGGGGGCGATGGCCAGCAGCCGGGCCACGCCCTGCCCGGGGAAAGGCTGGTCGTAAAGCACCGCCAGCAGCGTTCCCAGCCCCACGGTGATGACCAGCACCGAGCCGACGAGGACGAAGGTGTTCCAGAGGGACGCCCAGAAGTCCGGGTCCGTTACCAGGAAGTTGTAGTTGTCTAGCCCGGCAAAGCCGCCGACCGTCGGATCGAGCAGGTTGTAGCGCTGGAACGAGAACCACAGGGTCATCGCCAGCGGCACGATCATCCATAGGAGCAGCACGCCCACGGACGGCCCTACCAGCGGCAGCGTGCCCCAACGCCGCCGTGTTTCTATGGCTGGCGGCGCCAGGGCAGGGGTGGCGTCGGGCATGGCGCTACTTCGGATACCCCGCCTGCTTCATCGTGCGGTCGGTTGCGGCCTGCGCCGTCTTCAGCGCCTGCTCCACGGGGGTGCCGGTCAGGGTCGAGGCCATGGTCTGGCCGACCTGGGTGCCGATGCCCTGGAACTCGGGGATGGCGACGAACTGCGCCCCGGTGTAGGGCCGCGGCGTCTGCGTCTGACCCGTCGGGTTGGCCGCGTCTATGGCCTTCTGCACGAAGTCGGCGAAGGGTGCGACCTTCTTGTAGTCGGCGTTGTCATAGGTGCTCTGCCGGGTGCCGGGCGGGATTGCCACCCAGCCGTTCGCGTCGGCGACGGTCTTGATGTAGTCCTTGGAGGTTGCCCACTCGATGAATGTCTTTGCGGCGTCCTTCTGCTTGGACGAGGCAGGGATGGCCAGGTTCCAGCTCCACAGCCAGGTCGGGCCGCCCTTGAACTCGCCGGACGGCATGGGGGCGAAGCCCACCTTGTCGGCGACCTGGCTCTGCTTCGCGTCGAACAGCAGGCCGGCGGCGACGGTGCTGTCTATCCACATGCCGCAGCGGCCGCCGGCGAACAGGGCCAGGTTCTCGTTGAAGCCGTTGCTGGTCGCGCCGGGCGGGCCGAACTTCTTCAGGAGGTCGCTATACCAGGTGACCGCCTTGTTCCACTGGGGGGTGTCGATGTCCGTCTTCCACCCCTGGTCGAACCACTGGCCGCCGAAGGCGGTCACGAGCGGGGTGATGAAGGCCATGTTCTCGCCCCAGCCGGGCTTGCCGCGCAGGCAGATGCCATAGACCTGGTTGGGCTTGTCGGTGATCTTCTCGGCATACTCGGCGATCTGCGCGTAGGTCGGCGCGGGGGCCATGGTGATGCCCGCCTTCTCGAACAGGTCCTTGCGGTAGTAGGTCATGGCGCTTTCGCCATAGAACGGCGCGGCATACAGCTTGCCTTGGTAGCTGATGCCCTCGCGCACCGGCTTCAGCAGGTCGTTGGCGTCATAGGAGGCGGGCAGGCCTTCCATCGGCTCCAGCCAGCCCTGCTTGGCCCAGATCGGCACCTCGTAGTTGCCGATGGTCAGCACGTCGAACTGCCCGGCCTTGGTAGCGATGTCGGTGGTCAGGCGCTGACGAAGCACGTTCTCCTCCAGGACGACCCAGCGCAGCTTGATGTCGGGGTGCTGCGTTTCGAACTGGCTGGACAGCTTCTGCATGACGACCATGTCGCCGTTGTTCACGGTCGCGATGGTGATGGTGGACTCGGCCTGCGCGGCGGCTGCGCCGGCCAGGGCGGCGGCGACGGCGGCGATGATGGCGCGCAGGCTGGTAATGCGGTGGGTTATGGCACGATCCTCCGGATGGCAGGGGCCGGGCCGCGTTGGAAGCGGTCCTGTTTGTGCTCACGGTGACACCACGCTGCGGTAGGGTCAACGCCCTAGAATGGTTATGTTCCGTGGATCGGCCCATGCTCTCCGAAAAGGCGATCATGCGTTCATAAACCGGGGGCGCCCAGGAGGCCAGAATGCTCGACCACGTGACCTTGGGCGTCGGCGACCTCGAGCAGTCCAAGACCTTCTACGATCAGGTTCTTAAGGCGATCGGGATCGAGCGCCTGTATGCTGAGGGCGAGACATTCGCCGGCTATGGGAGCGGCAGGACGGCGTTCTTCTGGATCGGGCAGAGAGGCGGCGCCATCACCGGCGCTCACGTGGCGTTCGCGGTCCGGGACCGGGGCGCCGTCGAGCGCTTTCACGCCGCGGGTCTAGCGGCCGGCGGACGCGACAACGGCGGCCCGGGCCTGAGGCGCCACTACCACCCGAACTACTACGGCGCCTTCGTTTTCGATCCCGACGGGCACAACATTGAGGCAGTCTGCCACGCGCCAGCCTGACCAACGGCTATGATTTTCCATAACTATCATTCTACGACTAATGGCTGTGAGCGGGGTGTGTTCTATCCTGAAGCGCGACAACCCCCTCTTTTCAGGTGTTCGGCAATCGGAGGCAGGCATCGCGGCGAGCGGCTTCGGCCATCTTGGGCTTGTGGTGCAGATTGCTGCCCGTCTGGGCTGGCATCGCTCGACTATCTGCCGCGAACTGGCGCGCAACTGCTTCCGCAATCCTGACGCTACCCGGGACCGTCGGCGCGACATGCCTGGCTGCCATCTCAAGGCGGCGCAGCACCAAGTCTTCGCCCGGCGTCGCCGGTTGGCCGAACGGTTGTTGTCTGCTCGTCAGCGTCGGAACTATACCCGAACAATTCCAAACTGTTTCCGTATGCAATGGGAGGCGTGCAGCGGGTAAGACCAGGCCCACAGCCGCATGGACCCAAATGCAATGAACTCCTTTTCCCTTTGCCGATTTGCCCGGCCCACGCTGATGGCCCTTCTGGGTTTTGCGGCGGCTCTCACCGCATCAGGCAGCCCGGCAAAGGCCGATGTGTTCCAAACCAGCTTCGAGGCGCCTGGCGTCCAGAACGCCAATCAGGCCGCCCTGTGCGCAGCCATTGGCCCAGGGACCTGCACAATCGGCGTCGAGAGCTTCGACACGCGCACGTCCAACACCAGCTTCACCACGGCCTTCGGCACTGGCGGGATCATCAACGGCACCTACACCGGAATGCAGATCAACGTCGCCGATCAGTATGGCGGCGCCGGGGGCACCGGGAAGTATCCCGTTGCATTCTCGGGGACACCCTACCAGGTGTCGCTGACCACCACCCTTGCGACTGGGATCAACTACTTCGGCTTTTGGCTGTCGGCATTGGACCTCGGCAACCAGGTCTCGTTCTACAACGGCAGCACGCTGGTCTACACCTTCACGCCGACCAACCTGATCAACGCCCTGGGGTCGTGCAGCAACTCGAACGCATACTGCGGCAACCCGAACGTGGGACACCTAGGCCAGAACAGCGGCCAACTCTATGCCTTCGTCAACTTCTTCGACACGACGGGCACCTTCAACAGCGTCCATTTCCAGGAAAGCCCGGCGGCTGGCGGCTACGAGTCGGACAACCAGACCGTTGGGTTCGTGACCGCACAGAGCGGCACGGTCGTGAGCGTCGCGGAGCCAGCGTCATTCGCACTGCTGGCCTTCGCTGTAGCTGGCTTCGGCATGGTCCATTGTGGCGCGGCGATCAGGATGAGAAATCATCATCGCGACGCTGCAATGACGTAACTGTATACCTCCCCCTTGGCGAATTATCGCCACCGACGGCGACGGCTGGTTCGCGGTGCCGCATGCCGGCACTGACCTGGCATTCCGGGTGTTTGACAAGCTGCAAACGGTGGGGGTTGGCGCGGCGGTGGAGAACAAGCGTCTGAGCGAGGCTCTGGCGCACGTGAAGGCGCGGTAGGCGGCGTTTCCGGACAGCAAGCGCCGGGGCGCAGCAGGTCGGGCGGGCGCGGTGAACAACCTGGCGGCGCCTGGCGCGCCGTCCGGCATCGGCCCCAGTGCCGCCTCTACTTTGCGTGCCATGACATTTCTACCTTGCACCGACAAGGCTCAGCCTCTGCAGCGAAACGCCCGTCCCTGCCCAAACCGCAGCAACGGCAGTTGACTGCCCCAGTCCCGCGCCGGTCCAGCCATGCTCATGCGGCGCTCCGATGCTGCGCCCGCAGCCGCTGCGCATATACGTTCACCACCAGGGCCAGCAGCAGCACCAGCCCGCGGATCAGGATTTTCAGGAAGCTGTCCATGCGCACATGGTCCAGCCCATTGTTCAGCACGCCCAGCACCAGCAATCCCACAATGGTGTTGCCGATTCCACCCTGGCCGCCGAACAGGCTGGTGCCGCCGACTACGACCGCCGAGATCGCGTCCAGCAGATAGTTGTCGAACTGGTTCTGCTGGGCGCTGCCGAAGTAGGCCACGCCCAGCATCCCGGCGACGCCCGAGCACAGCGCCGACACCAGCAGCGCCGAACCGACTACGGCGCGCACGCCTACGCCCGAATGCTCCGCCGCTTCGCGGTTGCCGCCCACCATGTAGATGTAGCGGCCGAACCGCGTGTAGGTCAGCACGAGGTGCCCGGCCAGCAGCACCAACCCGGCCACCACCACGATCCACGGCACCGGGCCGACCGACCCGCTGCCCAGGGTCAGCACCAGCGATGGCACGCTGTAGGCAATCTGGCCGCGCACCAGCAGCGCGCAGATGCCGTTGCCGATCTGCAGCATCGCCAGGGTCATGATGAAGGACGGGATGCCGACCCGCGTCACCCCGAACGCCGTGACCGCCCCAATCAGCAGGCAGCCCGCGAGCGAGGCGGCGATGGCCACGGCGCCGGGCAGCGGCAGGTTGGGGATGTTCACGCTGGCGTCCTGGATCGTCAGGAAGGCGACCAGGATGCCGGTGGCGTTGGCGGTGCTGGCGACGCTCAGGTCTATCTCGGCGCACAGGATCACGAAGGTCAGGCCGACCGCGATGATCGCGGTGATCGAGACCTGCTGCAACACGTTGCCCAGGTTCGCCCAGGTCGCGAAAGACGAGCTGGTGGCGGTGAACAACGCGACCAGCGCCGCGAGGGTCACCAACGGCGCAAGGTTGCGAAGCTGGCCGCGCAGGCGCAGCCAAAGGGACGTGCGCGGCGGTGCGGCGGCGATGGTGGTCATGGCGTTTCCCTCAGGCGGCGGCAAGCAGGCGGTCCTTGCTGACGGTTTCGCCGGCGAACTCCCGGGTGACGGCACCGCGGCGCATCACCAGGATGCGGTCGGCCAGGGACAGCACGGTTTCCGGCTCCGAGGACACCACGAGGATGCCGATGCCGCGGTCCCGCAATCCGCGCACAATACGCACCACGTCGTCCTTGGCGCCGACATCCATGCCGCGCGTCGGCTCGCTCAGGAGGAGCACGCGCGGCAGGTGGGTGAGCCAGCGGGCCAGCGCCACCTTCTGCTGGTTGCCGCCGGAAAGCTGGCCCACTGGGCGGTCCACCAGCGGCGGGCGCACGCCGAGGTCGCGCACGTGGACCTCGGCGATGCGGCGCTCCTCCCGCGGGTGCAGCAGCACGCGGCCGATGCGCTCCAGGATGGCGATGCTGATGTTGCGGTAAACCGGCTCCAGGGCGAAGAGCTGGGACCGGCGGCTTTCCGGCACGAAGGCGAGGCCGGCGCGCTTGGCGGCCGGCATCCCGCCGCGCAGCCGGGCTACCTGCCCGTCCACCCGCACGGTGCCGCGGTCCAGGCGCAGCTTGCCGGACAGCGCCCGCGCCAGCTCCAACTGGCCGGAGCCCATGAAGCCGTAGATGCCCAGTATCTCCCCTGCCCTCACGTCCAGCGACACGTCCTCGAACAGGCCGGCCACCGTCAGGCCGCCGGCCTGCAGCACCACCGGCGTGTCAGCGGGGCCTTCGAGCTGCAGCGCGCCGTCATGCGCCTCGCCCAGCCGCTCGTGTCCGGCGCCGACCATGCGGTCAATCAGCCAGGCCTTGCCGACCTGGGCCGCCGGCGCGTCCCCGACCAGGCGGCCGTTGCGGAACACCGTCACCTGGTCCGATACGCGCATCACGTCGTCCAGGAAGTGCGAGATGAACACGGTGCTGCGCCCGGTTTCGCGCAGCCGGGCCAGCAAGGCGAACAGCCGCTCCACCTCCGGCGGCGACAGGGCGGAGGTCGGCTCGTCCAAGATCAGGATGCGTGCGCCCGACAGCAGGACGCGCGCCAGTTCCACCATCTGCTGCAAGCCCAGGGGCAGCGAGCCGACCGGGGCGCCGGGGTCCACGGTGATGCCCAGTGCCTCTAGCTGCTGTTGCGCCTGGGTCCGCATCCGCCGCCAGGACACCAGGCCCAGGCGGTTCAGCGGCTGGGCGCCCAGCAGCACGTTCTCGGCCACCGACAGCTCCGGCACCGTCGAAAGCTCCTGGTGCACCATGCCGATACCGGCATCCCGGGCGTCCCGCGCGGAGCGGAAGCGCACGGGCCGGCCATCCAGGCGCATCTCGCCGTCATACTCGCTGTGCACGCCGGCGATGATCTTCATCAGCGTGCTCTTGCCGGCGCCGTTCTCGCCGACGAGGCCGTGCACCTGGCCGCGGTGCAGCGCGAAGTCCACCCCGCTCAGCGCCGCGACGCCGGCGAAGCGCTTGGAGATGCCGCGCAGCTCCAGCAGTGGCGCGTCCATCGGCTAGATCAGGAAGTTCCGTTCCATCCAGGCCATGCCGGGCGCGTTGGCCTTGGTGACGACGGGGCCGTCGGTGATGACCGACTTGGGGATGCCGGCTTCTCCGGTCTTCTCGCCGGCCATGACCGCGGCGACCCCGGCGACGATGGCGCCGCCGTGGATGCGGCACGACGGGTTGCGGACCGTCGCGTGCATGCGTCCGTCGGCCACGGCGGCCAGCGCCGGGGGCATGGCGTCGCAGCCGCCGATCTTGATGTCGGTCCGGCCGCGCTGCTTCATCACGTTGTAGGCGGCCAGGGCCATGTCGTCGTTGTGGAAGTAGGCGGCGCTGATCTTGGGATACTTGGTCAAGTGGGTGTCCCAGATGCGGGCGACCTTGGTCACGTCCCAATCGCCGGGCTGGGTATCCAGCACCTCGACCTTTGGGTATTTCTTCATCACGCCCTCGAACCCGCGCGCCCTGCCCTGCGCCCCGGTGTGGCCCAGGGCGCCCTGGGTCATGATGACCGTGCCCTCGCCGCCGATGGCGTCCATCAGTGCCTGGGTCACGGAGGCGCCCATGAACTCGTTGTCCGGCGCCAGGAAGGAGTGGACGTTGAGCTGGTCCAGCGGCGCGATCAGCGTGTCCATGTCAATGACCGGCACGCCCGCGTCTATCATCTTGCGGACCGGCGCCGTCAGGGTGCCGATGCCGAAGGCCTGGATGGCGACGAAGTCCCAGGTCTGGGAGGCCATGTTGTCTATGGCGCCGCGCTGCCGGGTGGCGTTCAGCTCGCCGTCGAACCAGGTCACGTCCACGTTATACAGGCGGCCCCAGTATTCCGCCGCCAGCTTGCCCTGGGCGCACCACGTCGCCTGCAGGCCGGCGTTGGAGAACGCGGCCCGCAGCGGCTTTTCCGAGCGGCCCATCTCGGCGGCGAGCGCCGGGTCCATCGCCCCGAGCACCGAAGCGCCGGCCCCGGCGGCAAGCGCCGCCAGCAGCAGCGCACGACGGTTGGTTGGCGGGATCGCTTGATCGTCCATGTGGTCGCCCTCCCCTGTGCCCGGGGCGGTCGTGGCGCCGCCCCGTGTGCGCACGAAGCTTGCGCCAGAGGCTCCGGGCGTTGCAAGGAACAACTCAACGCGGACGAGCAGGTCCGCAGCAGGAAGGAAAACGTCCGTGGCAGCAACCTATCCAGACCTCGCCGGCAAGACCGTGCTGATCACCGGCGGCGCGTCCGGCATCGGCGAGGCGATCGTGCGGCGATTTGCGGCGCAGAAGTCGCGGGTCGGATTCCTCGACATCAACGACGCCGCCGGGGAGGCGCTGGCGGCCGAGTTGGGCGGCGACGTCCGTTATGTCCATGCCGACCTGACAGACATCCCCGCGCTGCGGGCCGGCGTCGCGGCGGTGCGGGACGCTTTCGGGCCGATCACTATCCTGGTCAACAACGCCGCGCATGACGAGCGCCACCGGACGGAGGACGTGACGCCGGAATACTGGGACAACCGGGTCGCCGTGAACCTGCGCCACCAGTTCTTCACGGCACAGGCGGTGCTGCCGGACATGCAGGCGGCGGGCGGCGGCTCGATCGTCAACTTCGGCTCGGTGTCCTGGATGATCGGCCAGGGCGGCATGGCGGCCTACACCGCCTGCAAGAGCGCGGTGCTGGGCCTGACGCGGTCGCTGGCGCGCGACTATGGGGCGGACAACATCCGGGTGAACGCCATCGCGCCGGGCTGGATCATGACGCAGCGGCAGAAGGACCTGTGGGTGACGCCCGAGGGCGAGAAGGAGATCATGGTGCGCCAATGCTTGAAGCGCGGCCTGCAGCCGGACGAGATTGCCCGGGTGACGCTGTTCCTGGCATCGGAGGAGGCGTCGGCCTGCACCAACCAGCACTACGTGGTGGACGGCGGCTGGGTTTGACCCGTCGCCTCCAGGTTCTGTGCAGGCCCTAGTACACCTCGCCGGAAGAAGTGGCCCCATTTCGGCGGCGCTCAGGCGGC
>CAXTDP010000159.1:0-9652 GCA_964242295.1 uncultured Acetobacteraceae bacterium
GCAGCACAAGTTCCAGCAGCCCGGCATCCAGGCGCACCGGCAGGCGTCCCGGTGCCAGTTTGGTCGCGAGCTGCACGCCCTCGCTGACCTGTTGTCCCATGACGGCGGCGAATCCGCCCACGACCGCATTCAGGTCAACGACCGCGGTTATGCCACTCCCGCCCTGGACCTCGGACAGCACCTGCCGCGTGAGCCGGCCAGCCTGCCGGACGCCCCACTCCGCCCGCGCGAGCTGCTGCTGGCCCTGCTTACTGAGCGGCTGGCGGCGGAGCTGCTCCAGGCTGCCCGATGCCACCATCAGCAGATTTACCAGCTCATGCGCCATGCCGGCGCTAAAGGCTCGGTCAGTGCCCCCCATGGGGCTAGGCTGAGCATCAGCGGTGCCGTGCGGGCTGGGCTGGTCGAAGGCACTGGTCATGTCGCTGACACCAAACTGTTCGGCGAGCTGAACCCGCCCTCATTCGCGATAATATTGCTGCTTCACCTTCTGTGAAACCCTTTGCCTCTCGTTTCCGTGACATCTGGCTTTCTGCTCGATACGGCAGTTCATCACAGCTTATTGCTACTCAAAACTGTACGGCAAGCAACTTAATGCTGTACAACATCTTTCTCTCAGCACTTGCGGAGTGAGCGGTATGTTTGCCTGGACCACCTGAACCGTGTGCATCCTGCTCGTCGAGGACGAGTGGCTGATCCGCATGGTCGTCGCCGAAGAACTGATGGAGGGCGGCTTCACGGTGCGCGAAGCCGAGGACGGCGACCAAGCCTCTGTCCTGATTGCGCAGGACCCGACCGCTTACACCCTGCTTGTCACGGACATCCACATGCCTGGAAAGCTGGACGGCCTCGCGGTTGCCCGCTTGATGCAGGCGCAACGCCCAGACCTGCCGGTCATCTACACGACGGCCAGGCCAGATGTATTGAACCACTTGCAACCCCTTGGACCCAAGGAGGTCCTGTTGCAAAAGCCGTTTGCGTTGTCCGATCTGTTAGCCACGGCACGGCAGCTGCTCGGTCACTCCCACTAAAAGCCGAGTTGCAGCTTGTGCTGGGGGGAGTTGCGGATTCGCGGTAGGGACGCCCATTAGAGATTAGAGGAGCAAGCGAACGGAAAACCTATGTAAGGCCGTGTCGCGCAACTTGTAGCGGCGCCTTGTTCTTCTGCGACATACATCTGCGACAGGAAAACACCCGGCCCGCATAGGGTCTGGCCGTGGTCACAGAACTTAGGAGTTTAGCGACACTCCAACATCGCAGGCACCGCGCTTCGGTTGCGGCTGACCCGCTCCGTGTCGCTGACCCGACGGAGGACCGCACGTGCCCGTCCGGGGCGTGATGCCCGCGCGGCGGGCCGGGCGAGCAGGAGGAGGTTGGACACGGCCGCAGCCACCTGGAATTCCTCCTCCGCGCCCCGGATGCCGCGCAGGTGCAACCTGGTGAGCCCCCGCTTCGTCTTCGCGTCGGCAAACACGCGCTCCACCCCGCGCCTGAGCCGCATGGACCGCTTGTAAAGCTCCGTTTGCATCTCGGCCCGTGCCCAAGTCCCGCACGTCCTCGTTGGCCGAGTGAGTAACGCGCCGGAGCCGGCCGGACGTGCATTGTGGACGAAGCAGACATGGCCGGCAGTCAGACTCACGGGCGATGTAGATGTGAGCCTCGGCCCGCTGGTCGAAACCTCCGTGACACAGCCCCTTGCCGGCCGGACAAGTGTAGCGATCCTGCTCCCGGTCATAGGTGAACGCGGCCCGTGGGAATTTGCCCGTGGCCTGCTCGGACCGCTCCATGACGGGGATGTGCGGGATTGCGCCGTGGTCGCGCAAGAAGGCGAGGAATGAGGCACTGCCATAGGCGGTGTCGGCCGCGACGCGCTTGGGTCGGTACCCAAGGCTGGTAGCATTATCAAAGCCGTTCGCGTCCGCAACACCCATGCTCCCGGAGAGCATGGGAGCACGCGCAATGGACATTGAGGCAGACGACAGGCTGCTGCAGATCAGCAAGGGCGTCCGGGGAGCGAACGGCGGCATCGCCCTGATTGCAGGCGTCCAGCGCCAGCATGGCGAGAGCCTGGAAACCATCATCAGGCTGGTCACGCCGGAGAAGAAGGATGCGCCGGACGGCCCTTCCCTGGAGGAGCTGATCGGCGCGCTGCTGGTCCGGCTGGACAGCCAGTCGGCCTACCTGAAGGACATCACGGTGGGGCTGGCAAAGATCACGCGCGATATGCCGCTCGATGTGGTCCAGGCCATTGCCGACAACTTCGGCCTCGATCCCGCGCGGGACGCCAAGCCGTGATGACCTTCCGCAAGCTGGCCGCCAACTCGGACGGCAAGCTGATCCGCGCCTACCTCACCGAGCACACGCCGGAACCCGAACCAGGCGCTGATCTGGAGCCAGGGGCACGTCCGGACGCCGGCGGACGGCTGACCGCCTACTACACCGGCCGGGACAGCAGGGCCGCCTGGCGCCCTGACATGACGCCCGAGGCTGCCGCCGCCCTGGGCATAGATCCCACCCGGGCACCGACCGACACAGAACTGGATCGGCTGTTCGAGGCCAGGCGGGCGGACACCGGCGAGAAATGGCCGACGACCCGGCCGCGCGAGATCAGAGCCTACGACCTCACCCTGGCGCCGCACAAATCGGTGTCTCTCGCCGCCGAGTTCGCCACCTCCCCGGCAGAGGCCGCGGCGATCTGGGCGGCCATCGACGGGGCCAGCGACGACACCATGCGCTACGTCGCCCGGGAGGTCGGCTGGGCGCGCAAGGGGGCAGGCGGGAAGGATGGCGCCGATCCGGGCGAGGTGGGCTGGGTGTCTTTCCGGCACCACACGGCTCGGCCGACGTTGCAGGTCAAGGACGGCGTGACCGGAGTGACATACCTGGCGGAGGTGCCGATGTCCGGCGACCCGCACGCCCACGTCCACCATGCCATGTTCAACATGGTGGCGACCGAGGACGGCCACGTCGGCTCGCTCGACACCAGGCGGCTGCAGGACCGGGTCCACGAGTTCGGCGCCTATTTCCAGGGCAAGCTGGCGGGGCGGCTGCGCGAGCTGGGCATACGCACGGCCTACGACGCCAAGGAAGAGGCGTTCGTGCTGCCCACCATCTCGCAAGCGGCAGTGGACCTGTTCTCCAAGGGCCGACGCCAAACGGAGCGGAACGCCAAGGCATACGCCAAGCGCCAGGGCCTGGACTGGGAGGCGCTGCCAGCCGAGCGCAAGTTCGGCATCCTGTCCGCCGCGGCCGTCGCCGAGCGCCGGTCCAAGGGGGACGGGCGCACGGAGCGGGAAACCTGGCGCGACCAAGCCAAAGCCATCGGTTGGACGCACGCGACGGTCCTGGAAGGGGCGGACGCGCCTGTCATGACCGATGCCGAACGGTTCGACCAGGCTTACGACTTCACGGCCCGCCACCTGGCCACGGAGTTCGACACCGCCGCGGTCATCGACCACTCCAGGCTGCGGACCTACGCGGCCCGGGGTCTGATCCAGACCGGCGTTTCCGAACCCGAGGACATAGACCGTGTGGTGCAGCTGATCGAGGACCGCGGCATCACCCTGCGCGGCGAACGGGCGAGGCTGATCGTGGGCGAGTTCAGTGACAAGGTGCGCGTCACCAACACCGCCCAGGTCAGGATCGAGACTGACCTCGCCGGCCACGCCACCGCGGCTGCGCTGGACAGGAGGGATGCGCTGTCCGTGGCCGCCCTGAAGGCCGCCATCGACAGCTCCGGCCTGGACTTCGAGCGCGAGCCGGAACACGGCGCGGCGCAGAAGGCAGCTATCTACAGCCTGGGCACCGGTGGCCGGCTCAGCTTTGTCACCGGCGTCGCCGGGGCGGGCAAGACGACGCTGCTGAAGCCGCTTGTCGCTGCCTGGCAGGACGACACCAGCCTCGATGCGGCCGGCCGGGAGGTGATCGGCGTCGCCACGGCCTGGCGGCAGGCCGACGCCCTGCAGGATGCCGGGATCAAGCGCACCTTCGCGCTTGATCCCTTCCTGCGCGGAGTGGCGGACGGTCGCATCAAGCTGTCCCGCAACACCGTGCTGGTGATCGACGAGGTGAGCCAGATTGCGCCGCGCCCGTTCCTCAAGCTGCTGGAGGCGCAAGCCAAGCACGGTCTGACGATCAAGGGGCTGGGCGACCGCGAGCAGGCGCAGGCCATAGAAGCCGGCGACACCATCGAGATCATGCAGCGGACCCTGCCGAAGGAGGCCATGCCCGAGCTGCTGACCACGGTGCGCCAGGCTACCCCGCGGGCACGCGAGATCGCCGGCCTGTTCCGGAAGGGCGACGCGGCGACGGCGCTGAGCATGAAGCGCGAGGACGGCACCGTGCGGATGGTCGGCGGCGACCAGGATGAGGTGGTGGCCCACGTCGCCGACCTCTACATTCAGCGCCGCGACGCCCTTCGTGCGGCCGGGTCGGCGATGGGCGTGACCATCTCCGCGCTAACCAACCAGGATGCAGCTGACATCAGCCGGGCGGTGCGAGAGCGACTCAAGGCGCGCGGCGAGCTTGGCCAGGAGGAGGTGATCCACCAGGCCATAGATCAGCGCGGCGAAACCTACGACATGCCCGTTGCTACCGGGGACAAGGTGCGCCTGTTCCGCAAGACCTATGCCCTGATCGAGGGCAGGCCCGGCTTCATCGGGGCGAACGGCGACATTGTGGAGGTGGTGGGGCAGTCCGTGGACGGCCTGCAGCTCCGCGACGCGGGCGGGCGCGTGGGAGCCGTGCAGTGGCGTGCCCTGAAGGACAGCCGGTCAGATCGGCTGCTGCTCGGTTTCGGCCATGCCCTGACCATCGACAGCGCCCAGGGCATCACCTCAGGCGAGCATATCAACGCCCTGCCACGGGGCACTGCTGGGATCACCGCCTTCAAGAGCTACGTGGCCGAAAGCCGCCACGTCACCCAGGTCTATACCGTCATCTCCGAAGCCGCTGTGTTCGAGGTGGTCAAGCGCAGCCGGGCGGTGGGCGACAGGGAGCCGATCACCACCAAGCACCTATGGGAGCAGGCGGCCAAGGACATGAGCGACAAGCCATACAAGTCGCTCGCCCTTGACCTCGTGGAAGCCATCGAGCGCAACCGGAAGGAGGAGGTGGACCGCTTCATCCGCACCGAGCACCGGGTGTTCACCCAGCGCGCGGCAGGACGGGACCACGCCGGCGAGCTGCGGAAGCGCCAGCGTGACGCAGAAGTGCGGGCGGTGCTGGCCAAGCACATCGTACCGCTGGCAGCGGCCGTGGAACGGCGGGAAGCAGCGATCCGTGAGCTGGCCGAGGCGGTCAACGCCTTCCCCGATGTCGTGCGCGCAAAGGTCAGGGCTGCGGTCGCCGCCGCGAATGAGAAGCGCGAGGCGGAACTGGCCAGGGCAGCACAGACCAGCAGACCTGGGTTCAGCCCCGGGTTTTAATGTGGAGGTCAGCCTTCCTTGGCGTCCAGGCCGAGGAGGGCCAGCTCCGCTTGGCCCTTGGCGAAGTTGGCGGTGCTGACATGGCCGACCTTGCTGAGGTGGCCGTCGGTGTCGTGCGCGATGTGCCACTCGAACATCGGCCACCTCTTCCGGGGTTGCGCGGTCAAGTGCCACATGCCGCCCCGGCGTGCAGACGCCATGGCCCTGTGCGGCAGGCTCGTGGACCACTCGATATGCATGATGCGGCGCAGCATACCCCTCGGAGTGTGTCATCCGCGGGGAAAGGTTGTTGTGACTGGCCTAGATGCTTCCGCTAGCTGCACACCTCGCCAAGGATAACTTTTTCTAACGCTTTCCAGTTTCGGCTTTCACCATAGCCGCTTGCGCAATATGTTCCTCTTATGTTCTCATGCGGAAACGTCAAGGTTCAGCATGCCGCATAGCCCCGTCCTTGCACACGCAGACCTTCGATCACAGATCGCCCGCCTCGAACGTGGCGGTTCCGAACGGCTTGACCAATCTGTGCTGCCGTTTGGGGATGCCAGGATCGACACCGCTCTGCCAGATGGGGGGCTGGCCCGTAGTGCGCTGCACGAATTGGTGGGTGTCGGCCCTGACACCGAGCACGCAGCCATCCCGGCCTTGATGGTCGCCGCCATCGTCGGCCGGCTGTCTGGCTCGGTGTTGTGGGCCTATCCGCGTCTTTCCCCGTTCGCCCCCGCCCTGGCAGCGGTCGGCCTCCGCCCGGAGCGCGTGATCTACGTCCGGGTCGACCAAGCGGTGCTGGGCGTCATGGAGGACGCGCTCAGGGCAGGGTGCCTTGCTGCGGTCGTTGGGGAGGTTCCTGGCCGCTTGAGCCTGACCGCTTCGCGTCGGCTGCAGCTTGCGGCGGAAGCGGCCGGGGTGATGGCCCTGTTGCTGCGTTTCAGCCGTAAGCACGATGATCCCGTCCTGTGCGAACCTTCGGCCGCGCTGACACGCTGGCGAGTTGGACCGGCGCCCTCGCCTCCAGCCTTACCCCATGCCCCGGATGTGCCCGGACTGGGTCGGGCACGCTGGCGTTTGCGGCTTGCGCGGGTGCGTGGGGGAGAGGCCCGGTCCTGGCTGGTTGACGCACCCAATGCGGACGGCTGGATTGCGGTGGCGGGTGACGACTTGGCAGATCGCAGCCGGCCAGCTCGCCACATCCAGGCCGCATAGAATGGCCCGGGAGTATGACGGCGGCAACACCACAGGCTTTGTCAGCCCCGCCAGTGACAGCCTGGAAGGCCCGATAGACCTGTCCGAGGTGCTCGACCTGCGTCGGCCGCACCGCTACCCGGTCCGGGTCAAGGGTGACGCCCTGGTGGAGCGCGGCATCCAGCATGGCGACATCCTGATCGCCGATGCAGCCGCGTCGCCCATGGCCGGACGGGTCGTGATCGCCATGGTGTATGGCGACGTGCTGGTCTGCCAGCTGATGCACCGCGATGGCCAGTGGTGGCTGCGGCCGACCGGCGCCGGCAAGGAGCCGCTGCCGGTCACGGACGAGGCGGAGATTTGGGCCGTCGTGGCCGCCCTGGTTCGCGCCCAGGTGTGAGCGGGTGCGGGTCTATGGGCTGATACCTGCTCTACACGGTTCTTCGCCGCATGTGACGGCGGCAACGGCGGCGATCGGATCGAGGTGCGGGCTTGGGGCAGAGCTGGCTTGGCCTAGCCCAACGTTGCTTGTGCGTCAGCATCGGCCAGATCAGACTGTCAGGCTCGGGCGGGTGCGTTCCCCGTGATGACCGCCATCAGCGCATCCGCCGCCCGGCTGCTGTAGCGTTCGGCATGGCGCAGAACGTGGAAGTCTCGGTCCGGCAGGGTGAACCCAACTTGGTGCAGCAGCCCGGCCTCAATGCTGCCGGCGACGACCGAGGCGGACAGGGCCGCCGCGCCCGCCCCGGCCTCGACCGCCGCCCGCACGGCCTCGTTGGTCGGCAGTTCCAGCGCGACCTGTAACTGTTGAGGCAGGATGCCGAACCCTTCCAGCGCGGCCTCAAAGGCGGACCGGGTGCCGGAGCCGGGTTCCCGCAGCACCCAGGGGCTGCCGGGCAGGTCGGCGGGCGCGATGGTGTCCCCTGCGGCCCAGGGGTGCCCCGGTGCCACGACCACCATCAGTCGGTCACGTGCAACGGTCGTGCTGCTCAGCGTAGGGTTGTTGACTACCCCTTCGACGAAGCCCATCTCTGCTGCGCCGTCATGCATGGCGCCCGCGACCTGGAGCGTGTTGCCGACCGTCAGCCGGATCTCGATCCCTGGATGCGCCCGGCGGAAGGCTACGAGGTGGCGCGGTAGCCAGTAGCTGGCAATCGTCTGGCTGGCCTGGACGGTCAGCGTCCCGCGCGTGAGGCCACCCAGTTCGGCCAGGGCCAGCTCCGCCGCTGCGGCCCGGGCCAGCACGGCACGCGCCTCGGCCAGGAACATGCAGCCAGCCTCGGTCAGCTCGATTCCGCGCCCGACGCGGTGGAACAGCCGCGTGGCGTGCTGGCCCTCCAGGGCGGCAATGGCGGCGCTGGCGGCGGACTGCGCCAGGTTGAGCGCGCGGGCGGCTTGTGTGACGTGCTGCCGCTCGGCGACGGCCACGAAGACCCGAAGCTGCTCCAGCGTCATCCGGCGATGCCCAGCACCCGGATCAGCCCCAGGCTGATGGCACCCAGCGCCAGCAGCGACGCCGTGACCGCCAGCACGACGCGCGTCCCAGCCCGCGCCACCACCCGCACGTCCACGCCCAGCCCGAGCGCGGCCATGGACAGCACCGTCAGCATCGTGGCGACGCTGCTGATCGGTTCCAGCGCCGCCACCGGGATCAGCCCGGCCGAGCGCACGCCGGCCAGGGTCAGGAAACCCACGATGAACCATGGCACAAGGTGGTGGACAGCAATGCGGCCAGGCTTGGGCCGGTCACCCGCGGTCAGGTGCGGCGCAGACTCGTCGGTTTCCTCCCGCAGCCGGCTCGCCACCAGCGACAGGCTCAGCACCACCGGCCCGAGCATCAGCACGCGGACCAGCTTGACCAAGGTGCCGATATGCACGGCCACCAGGCCCACCGGCGCCGTGGCTGCCAGCACCTGCGGCACGGCATAGACCGTCAGCCCGGCCAGCACGCCATACTGTAGGCCCGTCATGTGCAGCAACGGCACCAGCAGCGGCAGCGCCAGCACGACGATGACGCCCAGCACGGCAGTGAAGGCGATGGACGAGGCGATGTCCTCGCTGTCCGCACCGATCACCGGCGCTACGGCGGCGATGGCCGAGTTGCCGCAGATCGAGTTGCCGCACGCCACCAGCACCGCCATGCGCCGCGGCAGCCGCAGCGCCCGGCCGATGCCGTAGCTGAGCAGGATGGCGGCCGCCACCACGCCCGCAATGCCCGCCAGCAGGCCCGGCCCGGCCGCCATGATCGTCCCCACGCTCAAGGACGCGCCGAGCAGCACGACCGCGACCTCAAGCAGCGTCTTGGCACCGAACGCCACGCCGGCGTGCCAGCGCTCGCCCGGCGTCCAGGCCGTGCGGACCGCCGTGCCAATCAGGATGGCCAGCACCAGCGCCTCCAGCCAGACCCGGCCGAACACAGCCTCCTCCCCGGCTTGCAACGCCATTGCGGCCAGGGTGACGGCGCCGCACAGCAGCAGCCCGGGCAATACGCGTGCCGTGCCGCCGGCCAGCCTCTTGAATATCGGCAGCTTCCCAGGTGCCGCGGGTGGGACTTGGTTTGCTGGAGCGGCAAGGTCTGACATGTGAGGTGCGGCCTTCGTTCTGATGGCAGCAACGTGGCCTGTGGTGATCTATCCTACCAACACAGGATCAAGCTGGCATCAATCGGAAGCGGCGATGAATGGCAATGGCTATCTGGCGCCCTTGATGCTGTCGAGGTAGGCAACGATTGTCTTGGCGTCCTCGTCCGACACCGGCGCCTTATAGACGGCAATCATTTTGTGGACCTCGGTTTCCCATGTGGCACGGGCCAGGGACGGCTGGTTCAGGATCATGCCGGGCGAGTGGCAGGCGGCGCAGTTCGCCTCGGCTGCCTCGACGCCCGGACCCGGTGGGAACGCGCGGTCACTGCTGGGCAGGTCCACGCTGAGCGACGTCAGGGTGAACCCGTTGCCGGACACCGACGTGGCCGCAGCCCCGGGTACCGACGACGCCGTTGCCGCTCCCGGTGGCGGCGCCGCTACGGCCGGCGCAGGTGTCACTGCGGACGG
>CAXTDP010000160.1:0-9650 GCA_964242295.1 uncultured Acetobacteraceae bacterium
CAAAGCCCTGCGCCGTATCGCAGAACAGCTTCAACCCTTCGCGCGCTGCGATAGGAGCAATTGCGCGATAATCAGCAGGCTGGCCGAACAAATCGACCGGCATCACCACCTTAAGGGCCAACTCGCCCGCCCTCCGCACCATCCCGATGGCCGCGCTCCACGATGGCCAGGCCGCGCGCCTCGTCGGCCGGGCACCGGGCACGGGCCGCGGAGCGCCCGGCGGTGCGGTCCAGCGCCGCCCGCAGCTCAAACAGCTGCAGCATGAAGTCAGGCTGCAATGGGCTGACCACCAGGCCCCGCCGCCCGGTTTCCGTCACAAACTCTTCCTGGCGCAACTGCTGCAAGGCCTCGTGCACCGGCAGGCGAGACACGCCCAACCTGTCCGCCAGCTCGCTCTGGATCAGCCGTGTGCCGGGCGCCAGGGCACCAGTGCAGATGGACTCGCGAAGCGATTCATAGACCGCTGCGGTGAGCGGCTGTGCCGGATTGAGCTGGCGCATCGCCCCTTATTGTCTCTTCCCAGCACCCCCTTTACAGGGATGTATCCGGCAGGTCACGCCTTGGCTGGCACCGCGGCAAACGGGGCCTGCCAAACCTTGCGAGTTCGCCGAGCCGGGGCGGTTGCCCAGTCACCAGGACCCGTCCTGCCGCAGCAGGGAGAAAGGGTCGTTACATCAAGCGCATTTGGCGCAACCTCAAGCACCGCCACTTGGCCCATCACACGTTCGAGGACGAAGACGATCTCACCTCTGGCATCCACGCCGCCGTCAAACAGCCGAACAAAGAGCGCCGAACCCCGCATCCGTGCGACAAGCTGAATAAGGCTGCCTAGGCAGCGATTGTGTTGCCAGCAGGCCCAGTCGGCACCGGAAACTCCAATATGCACAAGGTTCCGCTGCTTGAACTAACGTTTACAGTGCCGCCGACCTGCTGCATGAGCCGCGTGACCAAACCCACCCCGTGGCGGCCGCTCTTGGCCTTGACGTCGTAGCCGATCCCATCATCCTGTATCGTGAGTTTCGCCCTGGCTGGGCGAGGATGGGTCAGGGTAATGGTGATTGTTCCACTGCGGTCGGGGAAGGCGTGCTTGTAGCTGTTCGTCACCATCTCCGCGACCACCATGCCCAGCGACGTCACCTGATCCAAATCAAGCAGCACGCTCTCCGAACTGAAATTGAGCGCCACTGCCTTGCTCCGCGCTGCCTGTAGGCCAGGCAGGCTCACGCACAACGCGCGAAGGTAATCGGCCATGTCGATCGTCTTGCTCAAACCGATCCCGAGCAGGCTGTCATAGACCTGAGCCAGCGTCGTGACCCGGCGCGCGATCAGCTCAAAGCCAGCTCGGGCCGGACCCTCCTCGGTTCTTTGCGCATGACTGTCCAGCATGGAGGTGATCATGTGCAGGTTGTTGCGCACCCTGTGCTGCAACTCCTCAACCATCAGGCTCTGCGAGGCAAGCAACGCCTTGATCTCGTTGACCCGTTGCGACGTGGCGACCGCTTCGGCCAGCACGTTGGCGAAACCGGTCAGGAAGTTGATGTCGTGCACGTCGTACTGGTGCTGTTCGGGACTGTCGATCTCCAGCACTCCGTAAGCTACCCCACCGATCGCGGGAATAAGGACATCCACGGTCGAGACGATACCATGCTCCTCGTAGAAATCCGGTAGGCTCAGGTTGTTCGCTTCGCCCAGGTTGCGGATGATGACCGGCTCGCCGGTCACATAGGCGCGGCCTTGCGGGGAGCTTTCATTGGCTTGGGAAACCACTCGCCCGACTACTCCGAGGTGCCAGCCACACCCGGCCTCAATCAGCAGGTCATTTTCTGCAGGGCGATACCTGCAGACTTTGCAGAACGGCACTCCTAGCGAACTGGCGCAGATGCGCGCTGCCTCAGTCAGGATATCCTTCAGGTCCGGTTCCCGGAACGCAAAGCTGCCGAATGCGGCCAGGGCGGCCTGTTGCCGGAGCAGTTTTTCAACGGTACGATCCACGTCAGTTTCCGACATGCCCTCAGACTCTAGTTCGTTGAGGTACGGTATCATACCTGCGTCTGTCAAGGAGCGCGCGCGCGAGTTTTATTAACGAGACTTCGGTCGCTTTTCTCGTAAAGCAACATCGCCTTCCCCGCGTTCCAGAGGCGTTCCAGGCCAGCCCCGCAGCCAGTGCTGTGCCGCTTCAGGCCCGTTCGGCACTTCGGCCATGCCGCTTGACGCAGCCCTCGACTACATCGCCTCCGAGCCTCACTTTTGGCCGTACTTCTGGACCAGCGCATAACCAAAACGGCCAAGGTCGAGCTTGGATCATCGGGAGGATATCGAAGCGCCGCCCCCTTTCTCGCAAAACAACTGGCGGCAGCATCGAAAACTACCCAGGAGGTTCGCTGTGACGGAGGCCGCCACCGGATGGAAGCGACCAGTGGCAAATGCCGGGAATTCAAGGAAGCGGCCGTTTGCAGTCCGCCGCTGGGCACTTACCACCAAGTTGGGCGCTCACCATCAGAGGGATGATCTCGAGGACGTTCCCCGCACTAGGTAGTTCCCGAGCCTCCCCTGGGTAGACAGGCCGGCGCTATCGTCCAGGCCGGGCTTTGATAGCCCGCCACGGCCCCCTGCCGCGGACAATCCCGGAGGGTGCCATATCCCAAGACAGCCAGTTGCAGCAGGCCGTGCTCGCAGGACTCTCCTGGGAGCCGGGCCTGACAGCCGCCCCCATCGGCATCCCGTCATGCGAAGGGACGGTCACCCTCACCGGCCACTTCGAGGGCTTCGCGCGGAAGCGGGCGGCCAGGCGGATCAAGGGCATCAGGGCACCGGCAGAGAGGATCGTGGTGCGCCTGCCATCCGGCGTGAAGCGGGGCGACGAGAAGATCGCGGTCGCAGCGGTCAACCGCTCGTCCCGGGACATGTCGGTCCCGCGCGGCAGCGTGACGGTCGAGGTCAAGAACGGATGGGTCGCGCCGAGCGCCCAGGTGGACTCGGATCACCGACGGGAAGCCTTGGGGGAGAACATCTGTACCCTGGTAGGTATCTGCGGCGTATTCAACGAGATCACGGTCGGCACGAGGGTCAACGCCGCCGACCTGTACCACGAGATCAACTATGCGCTGCACCGGTCCTGGTTCCTCGGTCCGGATGACGTGCGAGTGACTGTGCAGGGCGGGAGGGTCTGTCCGGTCGGCGCCGTCCAGTCGTCGCACGACCGGGAGGTCGTGGCGGCCACCGCATGGGCCGCCCCAGGTGCGGCCCCAGTTTTGAACGGCATTGTCTTAACGGCATCGTTTTGAACGACATCGCCGTCGTCTAACCCGCTTACAGGAGGACTCTGATGACCTATGCGACCTTGATGGTGCACCTGCAGGTCGGCCAGCCGAACGGGCCGGTGCTGCTGGCGGCGGCCAGGCTGGCCGAGCGGTTCGGCGCCGGGGTGTTCGGCGTCGCAGCCTGCCAGCCGATGCAGCTGATATACAGCGACGGCTATATCGCCGCCGACGCCTTCGAGCAGGACCGGAAGGAGAAGGACCGGGAGGTTGCGGCGGCTGAGGCCGCGTTCCGTAACGCCTTCCGGGACCGCAGCAACGCCCTGGAATGGCGGTCCACCATCACGCTCGCGCCCTCCTGCGCCTGGGTGGCGGACCAGGCCCGGAGCGCCGACCTGATCGTGACGGGGGTGGCCGCTGCCGACCCCTTCGACCCCAGCCGCCGCGTGGACACGGGCGAGCTGCTCATGCAGGCTGGGCGCCCCGTGCTGGTCGTGCCGGCAGGCGCGGACGCGCCCACCCTGGATCACGCCATGGTCGCCTGGAAGGACACGCGCGAAACCCGGCGGGCCGTGTTGGACGCCCTGCCGCTACTGCAGCGCGTTGCCCGGGTCAGCGTCGTGGAGTCCGCAGCGCAGGAGGACATGGCCGGTGCCCAGAAGCATGTCGCCGACGTGGTGGCGTGGCTGGGCCGGCACGGCATTGCGGCGGACGGCGAGGCCGTGCAACGCAATGGTGATGATGCCGGGCAGTTGGACGGCATCGCCCGGGAGCGAGGCGCGGACTTGATCGTTGCCGGCGCTTACGGCCACAGCCGCGTGCGCGAATGGGCGCTGGGCGGCGTGACGCGCAGCCTGCTGCACTCGCATCGCTGCTCCCTGCTGTCGCACTGAGCGGCCCGGCGCAGCACACGGGACGGCCAAGATGCACGCAATCATCCTGATGCAGGCTCCGCCCGCCGCCGCGCCGGTGGTTGGGACGGGGTTCAGGACCGCCGGTGTCGTCGTCATCCTGGGCATGATGGACGGTGCAACGTCGGCGTCGGTCGGCCAGGGTGCCACGCTGGCGATGCAGTGCACCACCTGCCACGGCGCGCGGGGCATCAGCGGAGCGGACGTGCCCAACCTGGCCGGCCAGCATGCGCCGGCGGTCTTCAAGCAGTTGCGGGACCATCAGTCCGGCGCACGGACAAACGCAGTCATGGGTCCACGCGCCGTGGACCTGACGGTGCAGGACATGCAGGACCTGGCGGCCTACCACGCTTCCCTGCCACGGCTCAGCCTGTCCGCGGCAGCCGGGCCGGCGCCTGCCATCGCTGCGGGCGGGGCGCCGATGCGCAACATCGCACCGTGCGGCACCTGTCACGGCGGGGTGGCTGCCAAGCCCGGCAGCGCCTGGCTGGATGGGGCGCGGGCGGCCTATTTGCAGGCGCAGCTTGAAGCCTTCGCCGCCGGTGGCCGGCACAACGGCATCAGCCAGCAGATGCGCAACGCCGCCCGCAACACGACACCTGCGGAGATCAAGCCGGCGGCGCACCACCACGCAGGCAACTAGCCTTGGCCTGAACCGGAGGACACGATCATGCCGATGTTCGAGGAACGCGAGCGGGCCTTCGAGGCAAAATACGCGCACGACGAGGAGTTCCGGTTCCTCCTCACCGCACGGCGCGACAAGCTGCTGGCGGGGCGGGTGGCGGACCGGCTCGCCCTGGACGACCGTGACCGCGCCGCGCTGACCCTGGCCGTCCTGGCGGTGCCTGGCGGCCCGAGGCACGACGCGCTGCTGGCGGAGTACCTGAAGGGGACGTTTCTGGACCGGGGAAACATCGTCGGTGACGCGGAGATGGCGGGCCTGCTGGTGGACTGCGCCGCCCAGGCGATGCAGCAGCTCCTGGAAAAGCCGGAAGCTAGGTAGTTTCCGAGGCTGCCCCTGGGCCGGGGCGCCCGGGCTAGCCGTCGCGTCGGCCGGCCCGGTCCGGCCAGCCTGGTCCTGGAAGGACAATCCTCATGCATGAACAAGTACAAGACTCCGTTGTGGCCGTGTTCCCCGGCCACGGTGTTGCAGAGGTCGCCGTCAAGGCGCTGACCGCGGCAGGCATCGCGATCAAGGCGATCAGCATCGTCGGCAAAGGCTACCATACCGAGGAGAAGGTGCTCGGCTTCTACAACATGGGCGACCGAGTACGGTTCTGGGGCGGCCACGGCGCGTTCTGGGGCGGGCTGTGGGGCCTGTTCTTCGGCGGCATGATCCTGACCCTGCCCGTCGCCGGGCCGGTGATCCTGGTGGGCTACGTGGCCGCCGCCGCGGTCTCCGCCATTGGGGGGGGCACTGGTGGTCGGCGGGCTGAGCGCGCTGGGCGCGGCCTTGGCTGGCATCGGCATCCCGCACGACAGCGTGCTGCGATACGAGACGGCTGTCGTCGCTGACGGCTTCCTGGTGATGGCGCACGGCACGACGGCGGAGATGGCGCAGGCGGAGTACGTGCTCAAGGGCCTGCACCCGCAGCATTTGGAGCTGCACCAGAGCGGGCTGACATTCGTGACAGCAGGCGCAACGGACATGCAGCTTGCCGGCATGGTCGTTTGATGGCCCGCACTGCTGGAGCGGGGGGCGCTGTGGCTATTGCAGCACTGCTCGGGCTGCTGGGGCTGAGCGGTCCGTCGCCCGCGGTGGGCCAGCCCGTGCCTGCAAGCCCCGCCGCATCATCGGATCGGGGCGCCTAGCTGCAGCACGTGCAAGCGGCATGCTGCCCAGCCTAAAATGACCAAGGTCGAGCTTGGCCTCCACCGATGCCGGTAGCCACGTGCTATGCCGGTTTTGCAAACAGCAAGAAGATGGAGCAAGGCTGCTGTTGTCCAATGGCATGCTGCTGTTGGCTGTTATTTTTGAGCAGCGGTAAATCTAAATGTTAATCAATGCAGGATGAACGGTATTGCTAATGCGAGGCTACATTTGCATAAACTACCAATCCTAATGAACGTTTCGGTATTTTAACGTATACGGCACCGGCAGTTCGATTAATGTGCGCCCGTCACATTTTTTCCGGTGTCCCATGTTTAAAGCGGCGTTCATACTTCCCGTTGTTCTGTTGTCGGCCTGCGCCACCATCGTAAACGGCAGCAGCCAGACCGTCACCGTCTCGACCGTGCCGCCGGGTGCTACCTGCACGGTGGACCGGATGGGCGCACGTATCGGCGCAGTCGCGCAGACGCCGGGCAGCGTGCGGTTGGACAAAAGCAAGAACGACCTGTCGGTGACCTGCGGCAAGCCGGGCTTCCAGACCGTCACGGTGACCAAGGCGCCATCGTTCTGCGCCGCGACGTTCGGCAACATCCTCCTCGGCGTCATCGGAGGCCCCGTCGCCGTGGTGGTGGATGCGGCCTCTGGCGCGAACTACGAGTATCCCGGCGACATCCGACTGGACTTGGCGGCCGAAGCTCCGCCGGCGCTGCCGCTGCTCGCGCTGCAGCCCCCCGCGATTGTCCCGGATACGGTTGATGTGGCCGATGCTGCCTCTGTCAGGTCGCAGCGCCGGTTGGGTGCACGGGTCAGGCCGATCGTGGCCCGCGCCGTTTCGTACTGACGTCCACCCAGGACATCACGACCCGGCCGCCGCTCCAACGGCGGCCGGTCAGTCCGCCGAGTAGCGCTCCTCCGCCCAGGGATCGCCGCGGTTGTGGTAGCCACGCGTTTCCCAGTAGCCCTGCCGATCCCCGGCGCGGAACTCGATGCGGGCCAGCCACTTCGGCGACTTCCAGAAATACAAGTGCGGCAGCACCAGGCGCAGCGGCGCGCCGTGCGCCTCCGTCAGCGGCTTGCCGGACCAGCTATGCGCCAGGATGGCGTCGGGGCTGGCGAAGTCGGCCATGTCCAGGTTGGTGGTGTAGCCATCATACGAGTGCAGCAGGACATGCTGTGCCTCCGCCCGGGGTTGCACCAGGTCCAGCAGTGCGTGCACGGGCACGCCATCCCACTGGTTGTCGTAGCGCGACCAGGTGGTGACGCAGTGGATGTCGGACACCATGCCGGCCTGCGGCAGGCCCTGCAGCCCAGCCCAATCCAGGGTCACCGGACGCTCGACGGCACCGAACGCCTGCAGGGTCCAGCGGTCGAGCGGGACCGCCGGCTGCACGCCCAGGTCCAGCACCGGCCAGTCCTGCGTCAGGTGCTGGCCCGGCGGCAGGCGGTCCGTGTCCGGCCGGGTGTGCCGACCCGTCAGGAACCGGCCTTCCTGCGCCCAGCGCTGCTTGCTTCGGGTAAGCTTGGACTCCGCCGGGGCGCCGTCGCTCACGCCGCCTGTTCCCGCGCCGCCGCGCCCAGCGAGGATTGCACGGTGGCTAGCAACTCGTAGGAGCGCAGCCGGGCCTGATGGTCCCAGATGTTGGCGGCGACCATCAGCTCGTCGGCGCCGGTATCGGCGACGAAGGCTTGCAGGCCGCGCCCCACCGTCTCGGGGGAGCCGACGAACGAGCAGGCGAGCATGGAGGACGCCTGCGCCCTTTCCATGGGGGACCAGACCTGGTCCATGTCGTCCACCGGCGGCAACAGCTTGCCGCGGGTGCCGCGGATCAGGTGGGTGAAGGACTGCTGCGCCGAAGTGAACAGGCGCCGGGCCTCCGCATCCGTGTCGGCGACGAACACGTTGACCCCGACCATCGCATGCGGCCGTGCCTGCTGGCGCGAGGGCTTGAACCCGGCGCGATACAGCCGCAACGCGGCGTGCAGGGCATCCGGCGCGAAGTGCGACGCAAAGGCATAGGGCAGGCCGAGCATCGCCGCGAGCTGCGCGCCATAGGTGCTGCTGCCGAGTATCCACAACGGCACCTCGCTGCCCACCCCCGGCACCGCGCGGATGCGCTGGCCCGGCTGCTCCGGCGCTAGCAGGGCCTGCAGCTCCAGCACGTCGTCCGGAAAGTGGTCGGACGCCGAGGGGTCCCGGCGCAGCGCCCGCCAGGTCCGCCCGTCCGCGCCAGGTGCCCGGCCGAGGCCAAGGTCTATGCGGCCGGGGAACAGGGCATCGAGGGTGCCGAACTGCTCGGCGATCACCAGCGGGGAATGATTGGGCAGCATGATGCCGCCGGCGCCGACCCGGATGGTGCTGGTCCCCGCCGCGACATGGCCAATCACCACGGAGGTCGCGGCACTGGCGATGCCGACCATGTTGTGGTGCTCGGCCAGCCAGTAGCGGTTGTAGCCGGCGCGCTCGGCGTGCTGGGCCAGGCTGCGGGCGTTGTTCAGTGCGTCGGACGGGGTGCTGCCCTCGGGGATGGGGGCTAGGTCCAGGATGGAGAGCGGGGTCATGTTGGCCTCGGTTGCGGCTGTTGCAGTGAAACATCAGGCCGCGCGGGGGTGGGTGCAAGGGGAGGGCCGTCCGAGGCGGAACAAGCCTCGATCCCACGCGTTCGCTCGCCTCCTGTTCCAGGAGTTCACCGTGGCCCGCCAGACCCCTTTCCTCCTGCGCATGCTCGTCTCGGGCGCCGCTGCGGCCGCTGCGTCAACCACGGCCCTGGCGCTGCTTGCACCCGCCGAGGGCAAGGGCGCGCTGCAGCCCGTCAACTTCACCAGCCATTGGCTGAACGGCGAGTAGGCCGCCTCGTTCAAGGGGGCCGACGTCGCCCATACGCTGACCGGTGCCGCGACCCATTTCGCTGCCTGCGTGTTCTGGGCGGCGCTGTTCGAATGGCGGACCGGGGGACACGGACCCCTGGCGCCGCTGCCGGTGCTGCGGGACGCGGTGGCGGTGTCCGCCTTCGCGGCAGTCGTGGACTACACCGTGACGCCGAAGCGGTTCACCCCGGGCTGGGAGTTCGTGCTGTCCCGTAAGTCAATGGCCATCGCCTACGCCGCAATGGCGGCCGGGCTGGCCGCTGCGGCACTGGCCGACCAGGCCCGGGCACAGCAATGGGTGGGACGGCATCCTGCGTTGCGGCGGCTGGCATAGGAACGCGCCAGGTTACCCGCAGTCTCATGCTGCGGAGACCCAGGCTCAGGCCACCCCCGCCAAAGCCCGCACCGCCACGCTGATCCCTGCCAGGTCCGGCGCCGCCGCTGCATCCCGCGCCAACTGCACCGCCGCAGCAGCACCAGGTAGCCTGGCGGGATCGTCGCCCCGGATAGCAGCGGCAGCAGCGCGGGACTGGGCTTGCAACAGGTCCGACAGCAACGCGGCCTTGGCCCGACCACCGAAGGGACCAGGCGCCGAGGCCAGGGCAACAGCAGACCGCAGGTCCTCGATGCCCAGCGAGCGGCCGGCAGTGGCCCAGGCGGCGACCACCCGGGCAGGCGGCACGCCGGCCTGGCCAGCCAGCCGGACGATGCATCGTCGCGATGCCATCTGCTCTCTGGGCTCCAAATCATGTCACGATACTGGCAGCATCTTGTGCTGCTCAACAT
>CAXTDP010000161.1:0-9644 GCA_964242295.1 uncultured Acetobacteraceae bacterium
CCGCCCCGGCAGTAGCCGCCCAGCCCGTGCCTGCCGCGGCGCCCGCCCCGGCAGAAGCGCCGGTCGAGATGGAGGTGGTCGTGACCGCCCCGCTCGCCGGATCGGAGATCGAGCGCGGCAAGGTGCCTGTCAACACCGGCATCCTGCGGCAGGAGGACCTGCAACGCACCGGCCCGGCCAGCGCGCTGCGTGCGCTCGATGAGCGGATCGGCAACATCACCCTCAACCAGGCCCAAGGCAACGAGTTCCAGCCGAACCTGCTCTACCGCGGCTTCGAGGCGTCGCCGCTGGTGGGCAACGCCCAGGGACTGGCGGTCTACCTGAACGGCACCCGGTTCAACCAGCCGTTCGGCGACACCGTGAACTGGGACCTGATCCCGGACATCGCCGTGGACCGGATCGAGGTCGCAGGCCCCAACCCGGCCTTCGGCCTCAACGCCCTGGGCGGCGCGATCAGCGTCAAGCTGAAGGACGGCTTCACCTACCACGGCGCGCAGTTGGAGATGTCGGGCGGGTCGTTCGGGCGCATCCAGGGGTCGGCGCAGTATGGCGTGCAGTCCGGCAACACCGCCGCCTACATCGCCGGGACCGCGCTGAACGAGGACGGGTGGCGGGAGCACTCGCCGTCCCAACTGCGCCAGATCTATGGCGACGTCGGCTACCGCGGCGACAAGACCGAGGTCCATGTCAACCTGGTCGGCGCGATCAACAACCTGGTCGGCAACGGCACGACACCGGTGGAGCTGCTGGCGGTTGACCGCAGTGCGGTGTTCACCTACCCCGACGAGACCCGCAACAAGTATCTGCGCCTGACCACCACCGGCAGCTACGAGGTGTCCGACCGCATCAGCCTGCAGGCGACGGCCTACTATAGCAACCTCTCTCAGCGCACCCTGAATGGCGACGCCGCGGACGTGGAGCCATGCGACAGCAACCGCGGCGTCCTGTGCATCAACGATGGCCCGGCGCTGACCGGCAGGAACGGCAGCGCGGTCCCCAACTTCCTCAACCCCGGCCTGTATCCCGGGTTGCGGCAGTTCCGCCGCGGCGGTCCCTACTCCCTGCTGAACGAGACCGCCACCGACAGCAACGGCTTCGGCGCGGCCGTGCAGGGGACGCACCGGTCGGAGGTGTTCGGGCGGACCAATCGGCTGCTGGTGGGCGCGAGCTATGACGGCGGCCGCACGACGTTTTCCGCCCGGACCTCGATTGGGGCGCTGACGCTGGACCGCGACTACGCGGGACCAGGCATCGTGCTCAACGAGGACGACGGCAGCATCACCCCCGTCCGGGTGGATGCGTCCAACGACTACTACGGCGTGTATGCGTCGGACACGCTCGACGTGACGGACCGGCTGTCGTTCACGGTCTCGGGCCGGCTGAACGTGGCGGAGATCGACCTGCAGGACCGCAACGGCACCGCCCTGAGCGGGAACCACAGCTTCACCAAGTTCAACCCGGCGGCCGGCGTCACCTACAAGCTGCTGCCCAACGTGTCGCTGTATGGCGGCTACTCGCAAAGCAACCGGGCGCCGACGCCCGCGGAACTGTCCTGCGCGTCGCCGGCCAGCCCGTGCAGCCTGACCAACTTCTTCGTCGCCGACCCCTCGCTGAAGCAGGTGGTGGCGCAGAACTACGAGGCCGGGATACGCGGCAGCTTCGGCCTGGCCTCGATTGGCGGGCCGGCGGCGGGGCGGGTCAGTTGGAACCTCGGGCTGTTCCGCACGGATGCGGACGACGACATCCTGTTCACCACCAGCGTGGTGCAGGGCCGGGGCTACTTCCAGAACGTCGGCAGCACGCGGCGGCAAGGGGTGGAGGCCGGGGTCAGCCTGCGCCAGGGGGGGCTGCTGGCCTACCTCGACTATGCCTACACGGAGGCGACGTTCCAGAGCGGCTTTTCCGTCGGCAGCGAGAACAACCCGTTTGCCGACGCCAACGGGCTGACGCACGTGCGCCCGGGGAACGTGCTCCCTGGAGTTCCGACGCAGCGGCTGAAGTTCGGCGTGCAGTATCAGTTGACGCCGAAGTGGACGGTGGGCACGACGGGGATCGCCAGCAGCGGGCGTTACCTGCAAGGCGATGCGGCGAACCTGACCCCCAAGACCCCGTCCTACGTGGTGCTGAACCTGAACACCGAGTATCAGGTGACGCAAAACATCCAACTGTTCGGGCTGGTGCAGAACGTGACCGACGCGAAGTATGCGACGTTCGGTGGGTTCTCGCCGGTGGGCCTGGTGCCGATCGTGCAGGCGCCAGGGGCGACGAACACCAGGAGCCTCGTGCCGGGGGCGCCGGTGGCGGGGTTTGGTGGGGTACGAGTGACGTTCTGATGCGGTAGGACGCACACCAGGCCAACCCTCGCCGGCCGTGATCCGGCGGGGGTTGGCGCCGCAGCCTACTGGATGAGCTTGAGCAGCGCTTGGCCAGCCGGCGTCTTGAGTTCGTCAATGGACAGCGAGCCATCATTGTCGGGGTTTGCGGCATAGAAGTAGCGCCGCACCAAGTCGAACCACTCCTCCGCGCCGATGGTGGTGTCACCATCGGGGTTGGCGGTCTTGAACTCCTCGGGCGTCAGCAAACCCGCAAGCTGCTGTGCCGTCATCCGACCGCGCTTCTCGGTGTCCAGGGTGCCGAACTTGACGATGGCGGCGTTCAGCACTGCTTTCATGTCCAGCAGGCCCTTGCCGCTGCGGTCGAACCGCTGGATGAAGGCCGCCGGGTCCGAAGCGGCAGCACCGGGCGCCGGCGTCGTTTGCGCGCCAGCAGGCGTGCCGCTGAGGACAGCAGTGAGCAAACAGGCAACCACCAGCGGCCTTGTCTTTTCATAGCTCATATCTTGCCTCTCCATTGTTCTTGATGCGGAACCGCAGCCGAGATGCTCTACCCTTGAGCAAAAGAAACGACCCGACATGCTCATAGTTTTGTGGCTTTATCTCTCGACCTTGTCCGGCGGCTGACGCCACACTCAGGCGGATGCAGCCGCGCTTGACGGCCACACCGGCCTCATCAAGCACATCGCAGCGCCGGCCGGCGACATGGACGACAACTGGACGCTGCGCGCCAGCCGGCCTTGCAAGTCGTCCACGACCTGATCCGCGGCCATGTCGAACGCCACGGGGATGCCCGTATGCGTATCGAAGGAGGTGTTGCGGGAAGCAGACGATCCCCGGGCGACGCGCATCCCGAATGGAGGGGTGGAAGCCGAATGGCGCCTGCGCAGGGCGGAACCGCTCATCCGCGCGGACGGCGCCGCCGCTTGATGATGGACTGGCTTGCCGCTGCGGCAAGCAGGGCCAGCGGCGTCAAGCCGCGTGCCCGGAGTGGCCCGGCTTGTCCCGCCGCCGAACCACGGCGCCAAGGGCAAGAACGCCGCCCAGCAGAGCCGCCGACCCCGGCTCCGGCACGGCGGCGGCCACCGGCGTTGCCAGGTAGCTCAGCCCGCCGCCTGCGAAGGTGCCGATGAGCTGACCCTGGTTGTTGACGTTGCTGCCCAGGAACGCGGCGCCGTCCGGCCCGGTCACGTCGCTGAACGCGCCTCCGGCCTCGGTGAAGCCGTGCTGGGCGCCGGTTGCATCCGTATAGATACCGGATACCTCCCCGGCGTCGTTGATCCCGTTCAGCATCGTGGACGCCGCGCCGGGCACGTCTATGGTCGTGAACGTGCCGGCGTCATACAGGAAGCCTTGCGGATTGATTTGCTGGGAGTTCGTGTAGGCGCCCACGACCTGCCCGGCGTCGTTGATGCGGGCAGGCCGCGTCGTCCCGGCGCCAGGGACCGCCAACAATGTGTAAGCGCCGCCGAACGAAACATAGCCCTGCGTGGTAGCCGTCCCGTCGGTGGCGAATACAAGGGTGCTGCCCACGATCTGCCGCTCGTTGTTCAGGCTGGCCACGCTCGCGACGCCGGGTTGCGCTTCCGGGACCGCAAAGCCGGACACGACGCCGCCGAACACCGCGAAAAGGGAGCTCCTCGCCCCACTTGTGCCGACCAGCACAAGGTCGCCGGCATCGTTGATGCCTGCCACCCGTGCCGCTGGTGCATTTGGCCCCACGGCCAACGGTGTGACCGTCCCGTTGCTATACAGCGCGGGGCCAACGACCACGCTTCTGTCGGCGAGTTGCACCACTGGCGCCTGGCCTGCGACCTGGCCAAGGTTGTTGAGCGCCGTCGCCGTGAACCCTGTTGGCAGCGGGGTAAAGGCATAGGGAGCCGCAAGCGCCGGGCTGGCTGCAAGCAGGGCGCATGGCAGGATCACCTTGAGCTTCAAACCTGCCTCCACGATGCGACGATTCAAGCCGAGGCAGGACGCACCTCGCTCCCTAGAGTACATTGCACCGGCACGATCAAGCCGGGAACAGGAAAACGAAGGGCGTGGAGCCTTCGTGATGCGTCGTGTCCTGGCGCATGTTCCAACCGTGCAGGCTCGCAGGGTCTGTTGCCGGTCCCCTGGCAACGCCCATGACCCAGGGCCGGCTCGCCGTCGCCGCCTGCGACCTGGCAGGTTGCTGGCTGCCAGGGGCCGTGCATAGGGCACCTGAACCGCGCGGGATGCCCCCAAGTGCTGGGACAACCCGCGCACATGTCCTATGCTGCCCGCAGCGGCCCCCGAACCAACAACGGGCCGACCCGGGAGAGAAGCATGGCAAAGTTCCCAGCCGCCGCGGTGGCCCTGTGTGGAGTGCTCATTCCAGTGATGGTCGCCGCCGCAGTCGGAGAAAAACGCTTCAAGCAGCTCACCGTCGAGGAGCTGACGCCGCCGCAGCACGAGGTCGCCGACGAGGTGCTCAAGGTGTCCAGCCTCGGCCTGCAAGGCCCCTACAACGTCATGCTCCGCAGCCCGGTGATGGCCAAGCGCATGGTGTCCCTGCTGGACTACCTGCGCTTCAACACCTCGGTGCCTCGGCGCCTGAACGAGTTCGCCATCCTGATCCAGGCGCGGCTGTGGACCTCGCAGGTCGAGTGGAAGGCGCACTACCCCTTGGCGATCAAGGCCGGGCTGTCCGAGGCGGTGGCGGCGGACCTGCTGGCCGGTCGGCGCCCTGCGAACATGCAGCCGGACGAGGCCGCAGTGTATGACGTGTGCGTGGAGCTTTCCACCACCCACGCCCTGTCGGACGCGACCTTCGCCAAGGCAAAGGCGGTCCTGACCGATCAGCAGGTCGTGGACCTGGTGACGGTTTCGGGCACCTATGTCACCGTCGCGATGATGCTCGCCACCGGCAAGGAAGCTACGCCGGACGGCTCGACGCCGGTGCCGGAGCTGCAAGGGGCGCCGCTGTCGCAATAGCCGCGGTCCTGGAGCAAGGGGTCCCACGGCAGATCGCAGCCGGGTCCGGGCGCGCAGCGAACAGACCTGGACCTGCAAGGCCCTGCTCGCAAACAAAGCCAGGTCGGCTTGCGTCGGGTCTGGACGCAAGCCGATCCAGCCCGGCGTGCAGCGCCCGTCCGCGCCGCTCGGGCAAGGCTGTTCGGGCCGGTCCCGCCCACCGTCGTGGCCTGAGCCTGACGAGGCGGTGGCGAGACGGGCTGCCTACCCGGCGGCTGGCCGGCTGATGAACGCGGCCCAAACCGCATCTGGCTCCCACAAGCGCGCCATGTCCGCCCGCGCCGCCGCCTCGTCCATGCGGAGCACGTCGCGGCGGTAGCGGTAAAAGAAAGCCGAAACGCGCCAGTTCATGATGCAGTGGACGTGCACGGGGTCGTCCCCGCCCGCCTCCAGCGCGTCGCGGAACCTGGCGAAGTCCGCCTCGGTCGGGCGGTCGAACGCCACCGGGATGTGGGTGTAGGCCATGCCGAGGGCGCGGACGCTCCCGGCCTCGTCCGGCAGCGCGCGTTCATGCGTGTGCAGCGCCAGGTTGATCACGTGGCGCACCCCCAGGTCGCGCAGGGCGGGCAACTCCGCCTCTGTCGGCTGGCCCGACGTGGTGATGCGGCTGTCCAGCCGGAGCCAGTTGTGAATGCCAGGGTCGGTCATGGTGTGAGCGTAATGGGGTAAGGCTGGTTGGGAAAGGGCTTCTCCCTCTCCCTCCGGGAGAGGGTCGGGGTGAGGGAAGCCTCATGCACGGAAGCTCCCCCGCAAGGGCCGCTCCACCGAGACCAGCCGCCCGCGCCTCGGCAACTGCAATCCCAAGGAGTCCGGGGCCATTGCCATCCGTTGCGAAGGGATCATTCGCAACGTCCTCGGCGCCACTTCATGGATTATTTGACATTTTTTCCACCCAAAACTGATACATGCCAGTAAAAGTCGTTGGATTGTCAGCCTCAAACTGATCCCAATATTCCAGGTTTGTTTCCCGGGTGTCCCCAGGAAAACGGCTTCGATACTGCTGTCTCGTCTTATCCGAAACATCAAAGCCGATCAAACGAAGTTGCAGCCGACCGAGGGCCACCCCGATGTCTGGAAGACTGGTCAGGTGTTCCTGCACATGGAACAGAAGGTCGCGACAGGAACTCAGCGTGTAGAAGTCTGGGCCGAGAGTAACCCCACTGGCAACATCGTCGGCAGACAGAGACTTCAACGCACCCCGCGCCGCCCGTATGCCTTCTGCATCAGCACGGAACCCCGCGCTCTCAATCAGCGCGCGGGCCGCAACGACGTGGCTCCGGCCTCGCTTGCTATACAGGCCCACACGCATCAAGCCATCCGGCTTCAACAGGCCGGACAGTACGGCCCAGCCGTCCAACGGATTTCGGAGATGGTGCAGCACCCCGCTCGCCTCGATGATGTCAAACCGCTCAGGCCAGCCGGAAAGACCGAGGATGTCAGCCTGCCTGTAGGCAATCCTGTCCAAGCCCAGTTCGTGCGACTTCCGCAACGCATAGGCCAGGCTTGCGCTGCTGAGGTCCAGGGCGGTCACGCATGCGTCTGGAAACCTCCGTGCAGTGGTGATCGAGTGTTGCCCGGTGCCGCAGCCGGCAATGAGGATCGCCGTGGTGCCCCTTGCAGGAGGCACGACGCGGCCGCCGGGAAATGCCCGTTGCAGGAAGGCGGCTGGCGTCGTTGCCTCGACCTGGTCAGGCACGATCCAGCGGGGATAGGGATTCTCCTCATATTGCTCCTGCACGGCAAGCGAGGTCGCATCGGAGATGCTGCCAAGACGGACGATCTCCTGCCGATACCGCCGTTCTTCGATCACCTCCGCTACCTCCCGATGCACGAGCTGGCGCAGGCAGTCCGGCATTTCCAGGGTTTGCAGGCGTTCAATCCCTGATATCCTGTGGAGTGGAATATACATGGCAAGCACTGCCACCTTGCCGAAATCATCCATCCATTCCCCGGCTGGGTGCTCGATCTCCGCCTTTATGTTGGTGACGGTTGCAGCTTCGTCGGCGGTGGCGGGCCAGATATACTCGTTGATGAAGCACTGTGCAGCCACGGAGCAAGTCAGTGCCAAGCTGCCCCCGCCCGACAGGTTTAATTGCGACCTGAGCGCGATCAACTTGTTTTCCAGCTCCTTGTCGGTCATCGGAGCGGAAACGAGATGTGCGTGCAGCAGCCGGTTTTCGCTTAAACCGCCCAGCGACGCGGTTTCGAGGTCCCTGCGCAGGAGAGGCGCCGCAGCCCGGGCGATCTCGAACGGCCTGGCCCATCCTTCGCTGAACGCACGGATCAACGCATCCCGCAACCCTTCCGGTTCGGTCGAAGCCTCGGCAGCGCAGCGCACAAGCAGCCGCCTGAGTTCTAGGGAATGTGATTGCTGACCGCCCCTGATCGCTGCCCGCAAGGCATCATCGGTCAGGTTGCGCGCCAGCAGTATCCGGACCAGGTTGGCATGGGCTTCGGCAAAGTCAGGTGCGACCGAGATCGAGCGCCGATACCTGGCTACCGCACCGGTCAAGTCGCCCCCACGGGCCGCTGCATTGCCAAGGTTGTAGCAGGCGCGGGCCAGGTTGGCCCTCAACTCGGGCAGGCCGTGGTCAATTTTTAATATCTGTTCATACAAGCTTACAGCTTCGGACAGATGGCCCCGGCTGTGATGGTCCAACGCCGCCGCTACCAGCGCCGAAAATCCAGGGTCTTGTCCCTTCGTACGGGTATCCCGACCGAGGCGTCGCCGTTCCTGCCTGTTCACCACCAGAGCATAGCGGCCTTTCCCCCTGCGAGGGAACCGTACCTCACTGTTTCGGGTGGCGCAGCGGGTCCGGTGGAAACGGTCGGCAGCGTGGTGTCGGGTCCGCAGCACCAGGCAATGACCGGCGTTGGCACCCCGGCACGGCTTTGCGCCCTCCGCAGCACGCCGTCGCCTTATGCCTGGGCCGCCGCGCGCCATGGGCGGGGACGATCAGGCGCCGCACAAGGGACGCACATACGGCGCAACCGTCGTGGCCCCAAAGCGCCGGCACATGGCGGGCCGGTTGCCCGGCCGCACCAGCACATGGCAGCCGCGGCCTGGCTGCTAGGCGTGCAGCGTGCCCTTGCTCTTGGCGACGTGGGTGGCGATGACGTCCATCAGCGGCGGAGACAGGCAGTCATACGGCTCCAGCCCCATCCCGCGCAGACTGCCGCGCACCGCATCCATGCCGCTCGGCGGCGACCCGCTCTCGATGATGGAGGACACGAAGGCCGCGAAGCCCGGCGCCGCCCAACCCTTGTCCGACGACAGCTCGGTGTGCACGAAGTCCAGGCCGTAGAACGGGTGGTCCTTGTTCTCGATCCGGCCATACATGTGGACGCCGCAGCCGGTGCAGGCCATACGCTGGATCGCCGCGCTCGCGTCCACGCATTGCAGCTTCTCGGGATGGGCGATGACCTCCAGCTTGTCCCGCGGCACGACGGCGACGACGGAGAACGTGGCGCCCTCCGGCTTCCAGCACTTCGTGCAGCCGCAGGCGTGGTTGAAGGCAGTCTGCGCGGAGATGCGAACCTCGACGGGGTCGGTTGCGCAATGGCAGCGCAGGGTGCCGCCGGAGAAGGCCGGGTCAGCCGGAGCGATACCGTTGTCCAGGGCGGGGTGCAGGTGCATTTGCGTTTGGATGGCGTCGGCCATGTATGTCCTCCTCCAACGAGACTGCTGTGCGGCAGGTCCCTTGTTGCAGCGCCATCGCGGCGCCGGAGGGCAGGCTACACAGGTTGGCCAGCCACGCAACGGTTTTCCGGGCGCACCTGCCTAGGTGCCGAGCCACCGCAAGCCGCCGGGCAGTTCGCCCACCGCATAATCCACTTACCGCACCCGGCGCTGCCCCGCGGCAGGCCGGCAACTGCGGCTTCGATCTCCTGCAGGATATCCGGGCCGATAGCTGCGGGCCAATGTTGCGCACCGTCAGGTGCAAAGCCGAGGTCTGGCAGGGCAGCGCCTCCAACCGGGGGTGGCCGGGCGCATCGCCCAGGTGCAGCCTGATCATTGCAGGGATTGGCAGGTGAAGGCAGGCCGGTCCTGGACTCTGGGAGGGAACATGGGCAAGCGCGGCTCCATCGCGGTGCTGCTGGTGTGCGAGGTTGGGGCGATGGCGGTGTGGTTTGCCTCCGCCGTGGTGGCCGCGCTGATCCGCAGGGACGCCGGCGATGCGCCCGGCGCGGCCTGGCTGACCGCCGCCGTGCAGGCCGGCTTCGTGATCGGCACCGCCGGCAGCGCGGCGCTGTCGCTTGCGGACCGGTTCGACCCGCGGCGGTTGTTCGCACTCTCGGCGCTGACGGCGGCGG